>CAZPHU010000041.1:0-31013 GCA_964586285.1 uncultured Fibrobacterota bacterium
ACACCCCTGAGGTGGGATATTTTACGTTTGTCTCCCAGCGGTATAATTATGGCTTTGAGATGATGGAGGGTACGGTATTATCCAAATAACAGGCCGGGGGGTGGGGCTGCCGGGCGATGAGTCGCGCAATCTGTGTAACCGAAAAACCGATACTGCTCTAAAATAGTATGGCTCACAAAAAACAATCCAAAGGAAAAATGTGTTCTAAAGAAACAAATAAATCACTTCACTTGATTTGTTTGATTTTCACTCCTTTTTTCGCTGTCCCGAACTTTTCCCCGATGCTTCTCTACTAATTACTATTAAAACAACAAGACATGCACATCCCCTGGTGGTCATTTTTTCCTGTACACTTTTCTGGAGGACTGAATTGGGTTTAAAAGCACCTATTGCTCGTACTATATCCGTGTGTCTTGCCGCGGCAAGCATATCGTTTGGCGCGATTTTGCCGTTTCCAAGTAATGGACCGACTGTTTCCACCGATTATGATTCCGTTCTGATAAAGACCTGGGAGGGAATGAAGAAAAGGAATATCGATGCGTACAATACCGGACTCGTTCACAGACCAAAATCTGAATACCCAGGCGATGCGGTGTCAGAAGGTATCGGTTACGGAATGCTTGTAGCACTGTATGCTAATGATCAGGAATACTTCAATAAAATCTGGCAGGCGGGTGAGAATACGATGTGGAATGCTGGAGGCGGATTCTACGACTGGCGCTACGAGAATGGTGCCGTTGTTGGTGAAAACTCTGCAACCGACGCCGATGAGGACGTTGCGCTGGCTTTGATTTTTGCCGATATACTGGTTGAAAAAGGTGTCTGGGAAGAATTCCAGCTCACGACACAGGATGGCGGCCGAATCTCATATGCTCAACGAGCTAATGACATGATAAATACATTTTACAGTGTAATGGTGGAAAATGGAAGGTATGTAAAGCCGGGCAGCAATTTTGGGAGTGCCGATCACCTAAACCCAGGCTATTTCGCTCCGGCCTTTTACCGTGTATGGGATGCATTTGAAGAAACAGATCATGACTGGCAGTCTGTCATAGACCAATGTTACGAAACGATCGAAGCTGCACCGGGATATGAATTGGGGATGGTTCCTGACTGGATGAAATCAAATGGAGAATACACTGACGGCTCGACAGGGTATAATGGTCATTTCGGAGGCAAAATGCTTTTCAAAGATGCCATAAGGATTCTATGGCGGGTTGCAACCGATTATGTCTGGTGGGGTGAACCGAGGGCAAAAAAGTTTTTGGAAAATGCTTACGAATTTATCCAGACCCCCGACAGAGCCAATTTTTACGACATGGAAGGTAATTTAATTCCGGATTCAACATATACCGCGATGAATGGCAGAACTCTGGAGAGGCCTTTCAGAGAATACAGCCCGCTTACTCTGGGCATGTGGATATGTGCGGCTTTCGGCGGCGGAGGCCCGGAGGCTGCCGAGCCGTTTAGTGATTCTCTCTTAACCTTCTATGAAGGCGGTGATTATTGGGGACGGGCGCAAGATCCTGACGGCATTGAGGACACCACACATAACGAGATGTATTTCGATCAGTTTCTGGCCTGGTTTGGAGCATCACTGGTCAGCGGCAATTTTGCCAATCTCTGGCCGATACTTACCGATCCGGATCCCCAGACTCCTACCGCATGGGTGCAGCAGCCGACTTTTTCCATTGATACCGGCTATGATGCCAACTTCAATCCGGTTGAATTGACCGGCATTCTCAACAAACCGGTAAGTTGGAGTATTTCGGTTGAAAACGAATCTGGAGAGGTCGTGTATTCCAAATCAGGCCAGGGAGACACTGTCTCCATGATCTGGCTTGGTACCGGTGATGGATTAAAGCCTTGCCCCTCCGGTAAGTATATCGCCAAGATCAATGCATTCGGTTTTCAGGAGGCTTTTCCCGCCGCTTTCTGGCTTGGCCGAGCGCTTGATATCACCGACGGAAGCGGAATGATTATAGTGGATGATTTCGGCGACGGGAACAAGAAACCGTATATAGGAAGTGGCTGGAACAGTTTCTTTGGAGAAGATGATTATAGTCGTCAACGGAATAGTACAGAAATCCTGAATTTTGCCGTTTCCGAGAATAACGGTGTTTCGGAGCTTAACTGGCGGTTTAGGTTGAGCGGGGACTTTGGATGGGATCCGTATGCAGGGCTCGACTGGACCATCGGTCCGGGTTTTGACGCGGCTTTTACAGGACTGGACAAAATCGAGGTAACCGCAAAATCTCAGGATTCGCTGGGAGTATCGGTTCAGCTGGTTCAATCCGACGTAACAACCTTTTTTCTTGAAGATTCTCTCTATCTTGGACAAGACTATGAGACCTTCACACTTAACATTTCGGATTTTGTTCCCCGACTCGGCTCCAACACTCAACTTGATCTTAGTAAACTGACAGCCGTACGCTTCCAGGTACAGCTGCCGGAGGGAACAGAAAACGAAATAGTTATCCGAGAGATGAAACTTGGGGGCGATTTCTCCTCGTTTTACCAAGCACCAGACGAATATGTTAAGATGCCCGAAAATTCGGTTGCAGGCAATCGTATCCGCAAATCAAACTCATTTGCCGTTCGCGCGATGTCCAACAATTCCTTTATAATCTCGGCTCCCGATCCATCTTTTAACACTGAAGTCAGGATTCTGAGCTTAAACGGCCGAACGGTAAAAACCTTGCAAATGCGAAATGGTGAAGCGAAATGGGACGGGCTCTCATCCTCAGGAACAGGTGTTCCGTCGGGAGTTTATGTGATAGCTTTTCGTCACAAGAATCATTTCATTCGTAAGAACATCCTGATCAGCAAATAGAGTGCAAAAGATACCCTCCTTACCTCCTTGGCGAAAAGGGGGACCGAAGAGATTCGGGCCCCCTTTTTGTATCGGCAGGTCCAGAGTGCAGAGTAGGTCATGAAGTGCCGCGGCAACGGTTGGAAGCAGATGTTGTGGGATAAACCAACTAAGGCTTTATGCCGCAAAGCGAATCGACAACCGCTTTGGCGTGACCGTCCACTTTGACCTTATCCCATACCTTTTTGATTACTCCCTGTGGGTCTATCAGAAAGGTCGTGCGCTCGACTCCCCAATACCTTTTTCCGAATTTGTTTTTTTCTTTCCAGACTCCATACTTTTCAAGCACTTCGTGGTCCGGATCGCTGAGAAGTTGCACCGAAAGGTTGTGTTTGGCCTGGAACTTTTCATGCGACTGACGTGGATCGGGGCTTACTCCCAGCACAACCGCATCGTTACGGGTAAATTCCGAGAGAAACTCGCTGAAATCGATCGCCTCTTTCGTACATCCGGGCGTGTTATCCTTGGGATAGAAATAAAGCACAACCCATTTCCCTTCAAAATCCTCAAGTGAAACTTCTTTCTCTTCGACGCTTGTCAAAGAAAACGACGGGGCCCTGTCTCCAGCACCCAATATCTGACCTTGCATGTCATCCCACCCTTTTGTCATATGGTTAAACGATCTTCCGGCATGCCCGTGCACATTCCATGCCGGCTCCTTCCATCAAATTGTGTACCCATGAAGAGGTAGCTTGGTACTGCTCTTTTTCCCCCTCCAATAAGGTTCTACCTCTGGCTACTATTCAGAATGTCCTCTTTCGACAAGTCATTCAAGAGAAGGCGATTAATGCATTTAGAAACGAAAAACAGCAGCATACATTTTCGCCATTGCATTGTTATACACGTTGTCCATGTATCGTAAGCATCATGCCCGCCTAACAGACCTACTGCCGACCAAATGAATTTAGGCTAAAATCAGAGCCTGAATAACATAACCTGATCTCATAATAATCCGCAATATTCCATCCCTGCCCGACGCAATAGAATGATCGAAGAATTTTTCTTTTTGCCCAAATCTTGACGCGGCATTCTAATTCTTCGTATATTATTGAGTCTATTCCTGCAATGAGTGTAATATCCGGAGGAAAATAACTGTGAGAGAAAAGATTCATCCAAAGTATGACGAAGTAACTTTTACATGCTCCTGTGGTAACAAGATTACCACCCGATCAACCGTAAAGAGCGCCCACATTGAAATTTGTAATCAGTGCCACCCTTTTTACACAGGGAAGCAGAAGCTTATCGACTCAGCCGGTCGCGTCGACCGTTTTCGCAAGCGTTACGCAAAAGTCAAAAACGAAGCTTAGCTTCGGGCGAATCAATTCCGGGACAGAGGAAGAGGCTAATCGCTTCTTTTCTGTCCCATTTCTATATATACCCAACCACGAGGTGCATCAATGAGCAAAATTCCTCTTAGCTACGCACTGCATACGACTATCGCCGCTTTAACATCCTCCGAGTCGCACGAAGCTAAAGTCGGCGGTCAGGCAATCATCGAAGGGGTGATGATGCGAAGTAAGGAAAACGTGTCATGGGCGGTTCAGAAACCGTCCGGGGAGATTGCGATCGAAAGCCTGCCCTTTATATCGCTCAGCAAAAGAATCAGCCTTCTGGGCAAACCTGTTTTCAGAGGGGTGATAAGCCTTGTAGAATCGCTGCAGCTTGGATTTAAAGCCCTGAGCCGCTCGGCCGAGCTGGCTGCCGAGGAGCCGGATGAGAAAAAAGAGAAAACCTGGAAAGACGGCGCGGCTAATGCACTTAGCATCGGCATAGCGCTTGTTATTTCGTTTGGTCTGTTTTTGTACCTGCCCTTGAAGGTTCTTTCCTTTTTCGTTCCGCAGGAGTCGGCTCTGCTCTACAATCTGCTCGCGGGGGGTATTCGAATCATCTTTTTCCTGACCTACCTTGTTGCTATCAGCATGATGAAAGATATTCGGCGAGTATTCGAATTCCATGGAGCCGAGCACAAGGCGATTTTCGCATATGAGGACGGCAAAGACCTGACTATAGACAATATGAAACCGTACACGACGTTTCATCCCCGATGCGGCACCAGTTTTATGCTTCTGGTGGCATTGATCTGTGTCGGTATCTTTGCAGTAATCGACGGGTTGATAATTCATTTCATCGGCCCCTATCCTAACACTGTCATTCGTACTTTGGTGCACATTGCTTTCATCCCGTTGGTCTCGGGAACGTCATTTGAAATTCTCCGGCTCTCCGATCGTTATCGCAACTTTGGGCCGATTAGGCTCTTAGTCCAGCCGGGACTCTGGCTTCAACGAATCACCACCAAGGAGCCGGATGACACCCAGTTGAATGTGGCATCAAAGGCTTTGGAAGCAGCATTATGATAGAACGTGTACAAAGAATAATAGACAGACATAAAGAACTCGAAGGACTCATGGCGTCTCCCGAGGTGACCGGAGATCCCAAGAAACTGGAGGCATACGGCCGCGAATATTCATCGCTTGGCACTGCCCTCCCCAAATTACAGGAGTACCTGACAGTAAAAAACGGGCTCAATGAAGCTCGGGCCATCATCGACAGCGAAACCGATCCTGAGCTGGTTGAGCTGGCCCGTGAGGAGTATGAAGATTTCCATCACAGGCTTCCGGCCCTGGAGCAGGAAGTTAAAATACTGCTGGTTCCCAAGAGCCCCGACGATCTCAAAAATGCCATGGTTGAAATCAGGGCGGGTACCGGTGGAGTCGAGGCAGGACTTTTCGCGGGGAATCTATACCGTATGTATTCCTATTATGCGGAGGCAAGAGGATGGAAAGTGGAGACCTTGAGTTTCAGCCCCGGAGAGCTTGACGGTGTAAAGGAAATAATTTTCATGGTGAACGGAGAAGGAGCATTCGGAGCCCTGAAATTCGAGTCGGGCGTACATCGTGTGCAGCGTGTGCCGCAAACCGAATCGCAGGGGCGAATACATACTTCCGCCGCATCAGTGGCAGTCTTTCCCGAAGCCGACGATATCGAAGTCGATATCGATCCCAACGATCTTAGAATCGACGTCTATCGCTCAAGCGGCCCGGGCGGCCAGTCGGTTAACACAACCGATTCCGCCGTACGGATCACCCACGTGCCCACAGGACTTGTGGTAACCTGTCAGGATGAAAAATCGCAGCATAAGAATAAAGCCAAAGCTTTAAAGGTCCTTCAGTCCAGACTTTACGATCAGATCCGATCGGAGGCAGAAGCCAAGGAGACCGCAACCAGACGAAGCATGGTTGGTACAGGCGACCGAAGCGCGAAGATACGCACTTACAACTATCCTCAAGGACGTGTGACCGATCATCGCATAAATCTAACTCTGTACCGTCTGGAGGAAATCATGGGGGGTGATCTGCAAGAAATCGTACGTTCACTGTCCAGTGCCGATCTCAACGAAAGAATCAAACAGGAAGAAACCCTGGCTTAAGCTATTACCAAAAGACAGCTTACACGCGGCTGACAGGCATTGTGTATGCTGTCTACTCTTTCGATCGCCTCCCCTTATTTCAATCATTCCAAATAAAGCTCTACCGAGCCGCCATATTTATAAGACCGCCGGCAAGAAGCACCTCTTTCTGACGCGAACTCAGAGCATGCTCTACCTTAAAGCGTTTTCCTTTAGATATATTTTCGATTTCAAGACAGTGCCCGTTCTTTACGGCTGAATGGATTGCTGTGATTTGCAGCCTGTCCATTTGCGAGACCGAATCATAATCATCTTTGTTTTTGAAGGTCAGCGGCAAGATACCGAAATTTATCAGATTCTGCCAATGAATTCTGGCAAAGCTTTTAGTGACTACCACTCGAACTCCCAGAAATCGTGGACAAAGCGCGGCATGCTCCCTGCTGGATCCTTGCCCGTAGTTTTCCCCTCCGATTATAATCGAGTCGGCTTTATGATGTTGTTTTGCCCTATGGGTGTAATCTTCATCCACTCCACTGAACACAAAATCGCTTATTGCGGGAATATTACTTCTATACGGAAGGATTTTCGCCCCCGCCGGAAGGATTTCGTCGGTGGAGATATCATCACCCAGCTTAATCAACACCGGAGCTTCGATCGAGTCGGGTATCGGGCTAAGTGCCGGCGGGCCCTGGATGTTTGGTCCCTTTTCCAGTTGGACATCTTCATCTGCGGGCGCAGGTTCAAAAACGATCACAGATCTTGAATCAAATTTCTCCGGCTCCGAAAATGCCTCCTCGGGCATATGCTTTTCTTCCGGAACGGTAATCCGCCCTTCCAGAGCCGAAATAGTCGCGGTCTCCGGGCTGCAAAGATAAACCTGATCCCCTTTGGTGCCCGATCGACCGGGAAAATTTCTGGGAACTGTACGCAGGCTTATTTTCCCCGATGCAGGCGCCTGACCCATCCCGATACACCCGTTGCATCCGGGTTGATGAATACGGCCACCCGCCAAGATCATATGCTCCAGATAATCCTCGTGAGTCAGATATTCCAGAACCTGACGTGATGAAGGATTTACGTCGAAGGATACATGCCCGGCGATCTGCTTGCCCTTTAGCATAAGAGCCGGCACGGCGAAGTCTCTGACACCCGGGTTGGCCGAGGAGCCTATGTAGGCCTGATGGATCTTTCTACCCGCGACCTCACGAACCGGCACGACATTACCGGGGCTGGACGGAAGCGCGATAAGAGGTTCAAGTTTGTTTAAATCGATCTCATCAAACTCATCATACCAGGCATTCTCATCCGCTATCAATTCAATCCACTGGTCTCCCCTTCCCTGTGATACAAGAAAATCCCTGGTCTGCTCATCGGAAGGAAATACGGATGTAGTCGCACCAAGCTCCGCTCCCATATTGGCGACGACGTGACGGTCCATCGTGGTTAGATTCCCCAAACCCGGGCCGTAGTATTCGAATATTTTACCCACCCCACCCGATACCCCCCGTCTCCTGAGCATCTCCAGAATGATATCCTTGGCACTCACTCCGGGTCTGAGTTTTCCGGTCAGTTTTATTCCCGCGATCAAAGGCATTTTTACGTAGAACGGCTTTCCGGCCATGGCAGTCGCCACTTCAAGACCTCCCGCCCCGATCGACAACATACCCATAGAACCGTTTGAACAGGTATGACTGTCACTTCCCAGAAGCGTCTTTCCCGGCACGGCAAACCTGGCTGCGTGAACAGGATGGCTCACTCCGTTTCCGGGAGGACTAAACCAAAGCCCAAACTTCTTGCTGGCGCTGCGCAAAAACAGATGATCGTCGGCATTTCTGTAATCCGTCTGAAGAAGATTATGGTCCACGTACTGTACCGATACTTCTGTTTTTACCCGCTCGACTCCCATCGCCTCAAATTCAAGCATCACCAGCGTTCCGGTGGCATCCTGAGTAAGCGTCTGGTCTATCTTTATCCCGATTTCCACCCCCCTGCGCATCTCTCCGGATATCAGATGTGATTCGATCAGTTTGTGCGTTATGGTTTTTTGCATGGTTCTTTTCCGTCCTGATTCAAATTTTGCCCTCCCGGTGGCCTGTTAAAATATTTCATCCGGGATGTTACTGATTTTTGATTTGGAATGGATAATTCCATTTCCCAAAATACATATTTTATTAAAAGTATGTCGACGGCTTTCACTGCCTGGGGATTCGATCCAAATTTCCACCCCGCAAAAAAACCTGTGCCCCGGAAAGTGCGGCCGACTGTTTGACACGATTTTATTTGAAATAACTAAATTTGTATCCACAAGATTCCATTCTGTAGTCTAAGATCAACCGGAGTTCAGTATGTTGCTGGTGTTATTTGTTATCTGCATTGCTATTTATCCGCTTAACCTTCATGCGGAAGAAGACAAACCAAAGGACAGCGTGTTCCTATGTACCGAAATGCCCGTCGACTCACTTCAGAGAAGAATGGTTTACGGATATATCGACGGGGAGAAAACCGATTGCATGACTGAAAACAGGCTTCTATCTCTGCTTAGTGAGAAAGTCTTCCGGCATAAACAGGATTCGATTCTCGCGGAGAAGAAAAAATCCCATGACTATTATCTGCAAGAAATAGCCAGAGGGGAGAAGGACTTACGAGGTGCGCCCCTGCGTATGACAGACCTTATGGAAGCCAAGCTCAAGGATATCGATTTTACCGGTGCGGACCTCAGTAGCGCCGACTTAAGGGAGGCCGATTTGAGCGGCGCCGTATTACGTAATGCCGATCTTACTGCGGCTTTCTGCAAAAATGCCGTTTTTTCCGGAGCTGATCTTTCGGGCGTAATCCTTGACGGAACCTATCTGAATGGAGCGGATCTTACAGATGTTAAAGGTCTTACTTATGAGTCGCTCTCGCTGGCCAGAACCATCTATGATGCAAAAATATCCGATTCGATGCTTGAGGTTGTTAAACAAAACGCCCCCCACCTTCTTGAGAAACCAAAGGAAGGATGGATTAAAAACACCTGGGCTCCCGATTCCCTGAAGAAAAATAAATAGGTATTTTCGCAAAGATAATTATCGAGAGCAGCGTAAGGCTGGGGATGAGTATATAAGTGGTTGTCAAGCTGCGGATACCATCTCCAGAACATCTATATCCGAATCGGAGATAAGCAGGCGCGCCATTTTTTTGGCCCTCTCCCCCAGCTGCTCCGAGCGACGTTCAAGCGCCATAGCCAGTGCAAGCCGTAGATCCAAAGCATCGCCCCTTTGAACTCTCCGGTCGTATATCTCCTTAAACTCCGGCGGAATACGCAGAGTCCAGTTCACCTCGTCTATTGTTCCAGGTTTATTGTAGATATCGCTGCAGCCTAATAGATCCGCAAAAAAAATCGAAACGTTTCCCGCAGGCCCCAGAAACAACTCCGCGAACATCGCCTGGCAAAAGAGCCTCGGGTTTTTTATCAAAGCCTCTACAAACTCGCCTCGCCAACGGTCGGATGCGACCAGACGCTTGGCCAGAAGAGCCGCACGCTTTCGCATCCATTCGCTCCCCCGCTGCTGTTGGACAATCAGCCACAGCGGATTGGTGTCGTGATTGCCCACCATGATCCAGTCTTCGGGTGAAGTGTTTTCGCTTCTATACATATCGTTTGGGTCCTCAGGATCAGCTTTTTGAGTCACGCAGAATCGCCCAAGTCCCCTGCGTTTCATAACCTCCTTAAGGGGGCGGGGCCATGTACTTAATACTTCGCAAAGGATATCACTTCTAATTCTTCCATGAGCAAACGCCCTGTCCAGAATGACATCCAGAATAATCGCATAGCTGTTTATCTGCTCCTCAGTCAGCCTCTCAACCCATTCATCCCCGTAACGAGGAACCGAACGGTTTATCTGATTGGGTGAAACGATGGAAAATTTGGAGATACCGGGATGATCCGGCAGATCGGGAGATGAGTAGAGGCGCGCCCCGTTTTGCACGGCTCTAAACGGATCTTCAATTTTGGCATTATAAACCCATGGGCAGACTAATCCGTGAGGATGATCTATTCGGATTCCATCGTAGTCATTCAGCATTTTGTCGACCCGAGCGGCCATGAGTAACAACGAAAGCCCGGGCCGCTTTCGTCCATCGGTACCGGTTACATTAAACTGAGCAGGATCCAGAACCGGATAGCCCCACGGCTGTCCTTCGGGGTTCGTACGGCTGGGCGGAGCACCCATGAGATAATCCTGGAGGAATGCGTTTCTCCAGGCCCAGAGATCCTGAAAGGAGTAGCCTATCTGCAGATCACCGTAGAGTATCATCCCCAGGTTTTCCGTAAGCTCACGCAAATTCCGGTGTTGAATCTGGAGCAGAAACTGGCCGATTGCATACTGCCGGACTGTCTCCTGAGAGGACCTGAGCAGGAATTTGATTCGGGATGCGCAAAGCTCTCGTCGGTTTTCATCATGGTTATAGAGATCTCTGTCGATAGCCGACCACATACGCCAGTCGTCGGTTCCGTAAGTTGACGAGAGAATCTCGTATACTGCATCGCGCTCAAACCAATTAACGGTGGCGGACGTCTGGGATTGAATAAAATCCTCATAGGCCTTGCTCAGATGATTGTGCCGGGCGCGCCCCTTGTCAAAATTGCATCGTATATCTTTTAAAAACATTTGAGCGATGTTTCTGGCCCTTTTGAAGTCGACCCTGTACAGGTTCGTGACAGGCTGGACCAGCGGATTGTCGATGCCCACCGGTTCATCCGGAACGAGTTCACGCCAGTCCGGGTCCTCTTTGAGTATATTGGGCGCAATCGAGAGTGTGTTTTTGGTAAAAATGGTTCCGGAATAAGGCGAATTGTCGCCTTCGCTTGTCTTGCCCTGCGGTCCCAGCTGAATGCCGTTAAATCCAAGGAAATGAGCAAAAGTGATCAACTCCCTGCCCCCATAGCTGTATGGAGATCCCCTTCCCGTGTCCTCATTCGGCTCGGACGGAAAGCTGGAGTCGTGAATAGCTAAAACGAGTCGCTTTATACCTAAAAGGTTCAAAGCCTGACGAACGGTTTCGGTCTGGTAGTGGTCAAATATACTCATATAGCTTGGAGTGTTAAGGTTTGAGAAAGCATTTGCCGCGATTTTTGTAAATTTTGGATTGTCACATTTCATTCAAATATAATACCAAGAAAGCGCTGTCCAAAATTGAGCCGTCAGATGTATGTCTAGATTCTCTATTCAGCTGCAGGCATAGATAGTATTTTACTCACATATATTTATAACATAATTTCAAAACAGCCGTCTTTCGTGACGGTAATACGAATAACCGGAGTGATTGCTATGGAATCTTTTACGATCGTGCGCCCCGAGCACCTCAACCATCACGGATATTTGTTTGGTGGAGCACTTTTGAAGTGGGTTGATGAATTTGCCTGGATAGCGGCATCACGGGAACTTCCCGGATGTACACTGGTCACCATGGCCATGGATACTATAGTTTTCCGGAAAAGAGTAGAAAACGGCGCGATTCTTCGTTTCCACATACAGCAGTTGAGAAAAGGGGAAACATCCGTAACATACGATGTGAAAGTATACACATGCGGTAAACATGACTGTGATGTCGAAGTATTTTCGACCTCGGTTACTTTTGTTTGCGTGGATGAGCATGGGCAAAAAAAAGGACTTCCCGCCTGAGCTTATTTAAACAGCGTCTGTATTCCCATTGCCTGTTTTCGGGATAAGTCGGGAAGGCGCCTTTTTTGCCAAAGATCTAAAATCGGATAAAGCCATTTTGTCAGCCGTATGAGTACTGTTTTGTCAAACCAGGTATAATCGGGTCCTGTTCTGACTACCGTTTTGAATATGATCTGCATAACAGACCTTCGAAGAGGAAACGGTGAGAAGTCACTTTCAACCCTAAAACCGTCGGGATATAAAGATGTGTATCTCTCAACAGCGTTCTCGACCGAATCAATCAGTGCCGGATTCCACTTTGCAAAGAAATACTCCCTTATAACGGCGAGTAATTTAAATGTCTCCAGTTGGAATTCTAAAGGTTTCTTATCGAGGCACAACTGTTTTGCACATTCCATCATCTCCTGAACCAGCGAAATGCTGCGATACCCGTCCTTAACCGCCTCCTTTCTGTCAATAACCAGGCGCTTGAGCACTCTTCTGAGCGTATGATTTACAATGATCGTATCCCAAAAAACCCACAGAAGCGGCGGCACACGTAAGCGCCTGAAATAGAGGCATTTCTGTCCAAGCCCGGGCACATACCAGCCCGTCTTAACAGCCTTGTCCGAAAGCTTTAAAAGACGGATAAGTATATCCGCTTTTTGCCCGTGAAACCATTTACCGTAAAAATCCCTTATCGCATCCTCAACCGACATCCCGTCAAAGATTTTTACCGTTACGAAAGTATTAACCTCATTCCATAATGAAGTCTTGTCCAAAAAAGTAAGACGGTTAAAATGCGACCATCCACCGGTATTACACCACACATATATTCCTGCCAGGAGATCTGATCTGGACAGTTGATGATAGTAGTGGGCGTAATCATAGCCCGTAAAAGACGGAAATTCTCCGAATCCCTCATACTCACGACGTGTTTGAAGCTCGATAAGATTGCGATGATTACCGACGAAGAAGAGTGGATTCAGTTCGAGATACTTGTAAAAATCGGTCGTCCCGAACTTGTGAGAAACAATAAGATGCTCACTCTGAATTCCGTCGAAAACCGCTCTGTATGTGCGCTGGTTCCACATCAGATCGCCAATAGGGTATGCCCCTATGCTCCAGGTTCTCATAATCATCAGTTTGTCATATTTCTCGAAAACCGGAAGCAGACTTCTTATATACCTTCGTGCCTGTCTTGGTGAGGTGATTGTGAGTCGGCTGGCGAAATCGGAACAAACATCCAGCCCGTCCGATTCACCGATACGGAAAATCACTCCCTTTATGGTCGGGAACTTTTTAAACAGTCGCCGGATAACCGTGCCGAGTAAGTGTATTATTGCCGGATCACGCTTTTTTGTGTATTCCTCGATCCATTCATTAAAAAACATTATGTCGGAGGTGACAAAAACAGTCAGGCCAAAATGATCGGCGATCTCGATCAGTTGAATGTATAACTGCTGGTAGGATCGAATCTTTTCGTTGAGTCGAGACGGATAAAACTCGGCGGTTACCAGATGAGGCAAATCATCCAGTGTGATGCAATTATAGCCTATTTCGGCAACTTGACTGGCAAAATGCCGGAATTTTCGAGTGATTTCTGCCGCAAGATCAAGATCGAGATACCCATGCTTTTCCAAAGAGCAAAAGGGTACCTTCGACCAGTTAATCGTGGTTCCGGGTACGGTGTTTACGAAAAATGGTGCGATACCATCTATGATGCGGTAATCCATGTATTATACAGCCGCCAGAAGGTTTTCTTCCTCTTTATCGTATAATAATATATTCTTTGGCGATGAAGCCTTTTTACCAACGGTACCGAAAATGTTTTTCAGTACCTGGTCCCAGTTATACGTGCTTGTGACATGTTTAAGTGCGGCCTTGCGCATCCGGCGGTACTTTTCGGGATCTTCTTTTATGGTATCGATAAGAAGAGAAATCTTTCGAACCCAGTCACCCGAATTATTTGTATTGGCGATGTAGCCTGTTTCACCGTTTAGCACAATCTCCTGCGGGCCGCCGAAATCGGAGACGACCGCCGGAAGACCACAGGCCTGTGCCTCCAGAATCACCATTCCGAATGTGTCGGTTGTGCTTGGGAAAACAAAGCAATGAGCATTAGAATAAATAGCAGCCAGCTGCTCTCGGTCTAAACGTCCAAGCAGATATGCTCGTCCAAATTTTTCCAGCTTTTTATTGAATTCTTTCATGTAAGGGCCGTCGCCGGCCATCACCAGGTTCAAATCATCATAGGTTTTAAGCAGCTGACCATATACATCAAGCAGAAAATCGATGTTCTTCTCTTTACTTATGCGCCCAGCGTAAAATAGTGTAATTCCTTTTTCGATTCCGTATTCCCTGTGTAAAAATTCCTTGTCGGTCAACCTAGGCGTAAACACATCGGTTTCTATACCCCTGTTAAACAGGCGCATTTTACTTCTGTCGAAGTTTCTTTGCTCCAGAAGATCCATGTACTGATTTGTCGGAACGTGTATTACATCCGCCCTGCAGTGAAACCAGCGCGCACAATCTTCCACTATTCTACACACGGTTTCGTCACCTATTATCTGCTGGGCCTGACGTGTGAAATCGGTATGGTACACTACATGACAAGGAACATGCAGCAGCTGCGCGGCAAGAAGCCCAAGCATCCCAACCGGACCGGGTGTGGATATGTATATTTCGTCAGGATCGTTGTCGTAGATCATTTTTAAGGATTTAAGTGCCGAAGGTACACGAAGAGTATACGTGTCGAAATATGAGGGATTGTAGGTGTGTATACAGGGAAGATTCAGCAGATTGGGCGGCAGCTTTCCCGACTTGTCCTCATCAAGTACGCACGCGGCGATAGTCAAAGGTAAATTTCTCTCGTAAGAAATCCATCCAAGCTTCTTCAACGTTTCCGCAACACCGTTAAGATCGTTTATAGTGTCTGAAAACCAAAGGATTTTCTTTCGGTTCTTATCGGCAGTGCCGTATGTTGAAGACATTTGGCTCAACAAATCACGACTGCGATGCAATTCGTTAAAAGCTGTAAAAAACGGCACTGACAAGAAAATACCCGGAATCGATGTGGAAACCGTCCGAATTATCCCGATCAGATCACTGTTTTTAAGGTCTTTTTCGACACCGCTGATAAAATTGGTGAAAAATGTATCGGCAATATCCGAAATGCTGTCATACACCATCGAAAGCTTAGTCTCTATTGTAAGATCTTTTTCCTTCTGAAAAGCATCAACCAGTTCAAACAGAGCCTTTTTTATAGCGTCCTCACGTACGCTCTTGGATCGTTTCATCTTTTGTAAAGCAATACGATTTCTGAATCCCAGGCTCCCCTGCTCAAATATCATTGAATTAATCGTGCTGAAAAGAGTCACCGGCCACGTTCCGCTTCTTGATTTAGAAAAATCGTAAGCAACTTTATATATGGCAAATGCAAGTCCGCGATAGTCGTTGTGGCGTCCGCCTGCAACGGTTTTTTTCCTCTTCAACGATTCTACAAAATCTTCTACCGTATCACCCGGTGCGACAGAGTAAGTTCTTCCGATAAACAACCCCCCATGATCATCCGATCCGCCAGTTATTCCTTTGATCCAGCAGTCGTCACTGAAAGGCTCAATCCCGTATTTGCACCGCAGATCTTCCATACGCTGTGGCGTCAGCGAAGACAAGGTCTCTATAAGCTTGACATTTGCAAACCGGCTGCGACTGCCGTTCATACCTTCAAAAGTGTCGAAAAGCAGTATCAGCTTCTGCAGATGTTCGAAGGTAAGCTTATGATTAACATCATAGGTAGCATGAGCAACCGAATGAGCGAGATTCTGCTCTTTTATATATTCTCTCAGTTGATAGATATCGGGTCTTAGCTTATCGGCCATACAAAACTGCTCTTCGGTTAACCCATACACCAGAAGGTGAATCTTACAGCCGTCTTCGGGGAAATAGGTGGTTATTTCAACACCGGTAAAAACATTTAAAGGATACTTCTCCTTCAGCATTATCGAACCGGCGATTTCATTATGATCGGTGATGGTCACATAGGTCATTCCTCTTTCACGGGCATCCTCATAGACTTTCTGGGGTGTCGTGTATGATTCACGAGTACCGAGACGTTGTAAGAACCACTCTGATGGACGTGCGGAATAACTTGTATGAACGTGCAGGTCAGCCTTGGCCATAAAGACTCCTTTTCGGATTGCAGTCAGTATGTAAATGAACCTAAACCCCGGATTTCTTTGCAATAGGTTTAGAGTTGAATGAAATATAGCCAACCTTTTTTAAAATTAGATGAAAATATGATTGCGTTTCGGTTAGTTTTTCTTCGATTTGTGTAAAGGAGTATTAGAATAAGATGAAGCAAGGCGGATAAGTAACTGAAAATGTATTGAAGTCACCGGTTCAAATCAATTCTTAACACTTGCCGCTTATTTTCCAAACAGATCGCTGAGAATTCTATAACGGATACAACAAGCGGTTTGTAAGAGGGTTCTGCCCATAGTTTTCACATAAACCGATAAGAACGTCCTCATGAGAGAGGCCAATATTCATTACCGTATCATTTCCGCCGTAGTATATGAGAATGCCGCCGTCACCTTCTCTTACCGCTCCACAAGTAAAAACCACGTTTGGAACATGAACATATGCCTGAGATGAGATTTGGCAATCGGATCGGGTGGGAAACAGAATCGGAATACCGGACATTCTAATCTGCGCGGGATTATCTAAATCGTGCAGAGCCACTCCAAGCACATAAGGGTTTCCGTCCATGGTTGTGCGAACGCCGTGAAAAATATTCAACCAGCCGCGTTTGGTTTTCAGGGGTGGCGCACCCGGGCCGATTTTGTCGGAAAATGCACTGGGACCGGCCCCCGTTCGCATCAGCGGCTCATCTTTTATATGCCATTCGCCGTTGATCCAGTCTTGAGTGTATCCAATTCGAATCTGGGTGTATATCCCGCCCACATCACCCTCTTTTACATCATTGGGTCGAAACAATCCAACATAAGAGCCGTTAATTTTCTCTGGAAAAATCACTACATTTCTCATATCTCTATCCAGCACAGGCCCGTGACGGACAAAATCGGTGAAGTTATCGGTCGTTATAAGTGATACCCGGACGCGATTTTTCTCAAAGGCGTTATATGCGCTGTATGTAATCCCATACAGCCCGTCGATATGCATGATGCGAGGATCTTCCAGGCCTCCGGACTCGTTTAAGATAAGATCACGAGTGTCCCGCCTGCTGTTGAAGGTATCTTCTTTTCCGGCCGGTTTCAGTGCCGGGGAATCATCGACTCTCCAGTCCCCGATCCCGTCGTTGCTTCGGGCGATTCCAAGAACACTGATACCGCAGCGAAGATGGCTGCGGAATAACATCAGTGTCTCATTTTGTAGTCTTACAATTCCGGCATTGTGTACCGTAACCACCTGATGTTCCGGGCGGGTCCATACCTTGTTCACATCGGCGGCGGTTAGAATTGGATTGCCGGGAAAACGGGCAACCGGATTATTCAGAGAAACCACCGCTTTTTCCCCATTCCCGAATGATACCTCACGTTCAATCAGATCGACCATGTCTTTTCTCCACTCTGAAGGAATCGAGCAACTGTTAGCACCTAAACTGAGTGATTTTTTAGCGGCGATTTGCTGAATGCCTCGGAGCATAAGAATCACAGCAATTTTAGAAATACCGCAGCGGGTATTGCCTTCAATTGCTTTAACCCTTGTGCCCTAAAGGCATTGAGCAACTCATCCACTCAGAACCGCTCAGTTTAGACAGCAAAAATAAAACCGGAATTTTCGATTGAGAATTATAGTTTCCGGATCAGTTTTCCGGGTGTATAAAAGAAAGGAATGTGTCGTTTCTATCGAATTCAAGTAAAAACTCGCTTTGAACAGAATCCAGATCGGTATACTCCAGCCCAATACCTTCACGACTGAATATCTCCCAAACCTCATCATCGGGTATAACCGGAGCGTTTCTTCCTGAATGCCCGATTCCAGATATATGACAAAGGTAATTTGCCAGATTGACCATCGCCACAAGCACCGGGTCTTCATTACATTCCCACGGACAATGATGATAGCGTATACTTCGAGTTATAACCAGGGGCAAGCGCCATTTCTCCGCAAGCCATTCTCCCACTTTGGCATGGTTTACTCCAATAACGCTTTGTTCGGCCTGGTCGAGAGAAACTGTTCCGTTGGAAGCCATATCCATGATTTTGACAAATTCATTATGCGCATACTGATCCAGAATGACCTTGCCGATATCATGCAACAGGCCGGCTACGAAAGCCTCTCCGGCAATTCGGTGCTGATATCGCTGAGCAAGCAGTCGTGATGCAATCCCGCAGCCGATCGAGTGTTCCCAGAACCGGTTTATATCAAAAGAGCCTGCAGGTGTGGAGTTTTTGAACATGTCGAAGACAGAAAGGGATAGTCCCATGTCTTTGACAGCATTGAATCCCATCACTACAATGGCCATATTCACCGTGGAGATTTCGCGGGAAAAGCCGTAATATGCGGAATTTGCCAGCTTGAGTATGCGCGCGGTCAGAGACTGATCGGTAGATATTAGACGAGCAAGTGATGCGGCGGATGTTTTGGGGTTATCCACCAGTTCGATCATCTTGGACACAACGGTCGGAAGCGTAGGAAGACCGATTATGCTTTCGGTGATTCGTTTTATTCTATGGGAATCGGGCATACGGCAGTGAACTTTTAAATCGGGTTATTTGTGCGAGAAGATACTCGATACTGTAAAGAGATCTGTTTGAACCAGGCAACACTTAAGCATCGCAATCGATAAAGAGCCCGTCAGTGTTATGTTTTGTGATCTTACCCTTTGGCGTTGCACTCTTAGCTCGTTTCTTTTTTTTTGGATTTTGCCCTTTCCCTTGCTTGCTGTCGGTGATTTTTCCCTCAACGACATCGGCCTCGGGAGCTGTCTGAAGCCTTTGCCGGGCATCCTTCATTACTTTTTCGGCGTTTTGTTCCTGATGAACAATCGGTAGCCTATGTGAAGCTTGCTGAATGCGTTCGGTATGTGTGAGATTGTTTACTGAGGCCTGCATGTCACCGCTACTCATAACCCCATCCTTTTTATGCATTTATTCTTTGCAATAAGCGCCCGCGAAGCTTCAAAATTGCTTTTGAATGAATCTGGCTTGCACGCGACTCGGAGATACTCAGCACTACACCGATTTCCTTCAATGTCAGCTCTTCGTAATGATACAGGGCAACAACCAGTTTTTCTTTTTCCGGAAGATTGGCTATCGTATCTTTAAGGATTGATTTTATCTCATTGAAACCCATCTCCTTGAGTGGATTTGTGCTTCCGGGATCTTCTATCGTATCGATTATTCGCAGCTCTTTTGAATCCGCTCCCCTCTCGGGCATTGCTTCCTCTAAAGAGATGATTGTGGCCGGGGTCACATCCGAGAGAATATCCTCGTATTCTTTCATCGAGATATCCATTTCCTCGCACACCTCATCGTCATAAGGCATTCGTCCCAGCCGGTTTTCCAGCCTGGCATAAACCTTTTGAAGATCACGGGCTTTTTGACGTACCGATCGGGGTACCCAGTCAAGGGATCGAAGCTCGTCCAGGATTGCTCCGCGGATTTTGTGTCCGGCATAAGTCTCAAACTTAAATCCCCTATCCGGATCGAAAGTTTCCACTGCTTTGATAAGCCCCAGCACACCGGAACTCATCAAATCATCGCGATCAACCGATTGGGGCAGATTTACCGCAATACGATAGGCGGTATATTTAACCAAATGCGCGTACTCGACAAGCAACTTATCCTTGGCTACCTTGGAGCCGGTTGCCTTGTACTCTTTCCACAAATCCTCAAGTCCAGCCATAATATTCCCTTAAAACGGGTAGATGATCGATATACGGATTTAAACAAATGTCTCAATTCTACAAACACCGATTTCAACGCGAGTCTTTTTGGAAAATCCATCACTAAATTGTACCATTTTCATAAGATTTAGGCAAGTTTACTTCTTCTTCCCCTTGCTTTTTTTGGATTTAGCGGCATTTTCCGTTTCCGGCTCATCCGATGAACGAATGAAGGTGGCGCGACGAGCATTTTGAACATGTTGCAGCAATCCGCCTTCCAGATCATCCCCGGGCTGCTCCTCCACATCCTCCACAACTCCCTTGAAAATTATATCTCCTATTATAAAGCATACAAACCAGATCAAAAGTCCTCCGGCCATACCTTTTATAAGAGCCGTGTAGGCTGCGGAGGGATCGAAGGGGTTATGAATATCTATTCCCACAGCCAAAAGAAAAAAGAATGTTCCTAAACCGGCGAGTCGAGCGAAGCTTCTTATCCACAACACCATACAAACTACCTCGCATCACGACCTAAAAGACGCGCAAAAAAACTTTCCTTTCGCCCAACCGTCATTCCGCAAAGCTGTCGCGAATAGTTTTGCAGCCTCAAGGCAAAAGTAGAGGACGGACGCTCGAGTATAACCGCTTTTTGCATACGCACAAACCGAGGAACGGCACTGTCCATTGGAAGAATGGCGGCAAGTTCCAGATTCGCATGTAAAAACTTTTTTGTCAACTGTGAAAGCTTCTCGTATATAGCCCGACCTTCACTCTCATTGCGGGCCATGTTCACCATGACACGTATTCTGGTAGTACCCTTATGTATTAAAAGCTTTGCGGTAGCATATGCATCCGTAAGTGATGTCGGCTCGGGAGTCATCACCAGGATTGCCGTATCCGCGTACGCACTCAACTGCATCGTCTGAGAAGACACACCCGCCCCGATGTCCAGAAGAATAAAATCGTAATTTTTTTCCATTTGACTAAGCTTGTGTAATACGGTCTGTAAACGTATCTGATCAAGATTGGCAATTTCGTTTAATCCGGTTGCCCCAGGAAGGACAGTAATCCCGTTTGGACCTTTACATAAGATATCCTCCAGGGCAGCTTCCCCTCTTACGAAGTGTGAGAGATTGCATACAGGAGCGATACCGAGAAGAATGTGAATATTGGCCAGACCAAGATCGGCATCGAATAGAAGTACCTTCTTCCCCAGTTTCGCAAACCCCAGAGCCAGTGAGAGCGCGATGTTGGATTTACCGACACCTCCCTTTCCGCTGCAAACGGACACGGCATGAACGGCTTTGTTTCTCGCTACCGGCCGGCCCTCCGGTATTTCGTGCGAAACGTTGTTTACATCACCAATACCGTGCTGAAGGGCAAGCTCTCTTAACCGCTGTGCCTGATCGTTTAACACGACTTGCTCCTTTCCCACAGCCATTGCACGAAACGATTGGATTGTGCACGTTCAATATCATCAGGAACACTTTGCCCGGTGCTGAAAAACGAAACCGACATTTCGGATTTGTATGTGACATTGAAAATGTTTCCCACCTGAACGGTTTCGTCCAGTTTTGTAAAGAGCAGTCGATTGATTCCGTACGAGCGATATCTTTTGATTACATCCATCAAATCGCTGTCCTTTGTGGTGGCGCTTAGGACAAGATGTGTTTCGTGGGGGGATATTGCCGCAAGCACCTCTTCCAATTCCCGCATATGTTCGGTGTTTCTCTGACTTCTGCCCGCGGTGTCCACAAACACAAGATCGTCATTTTCGCACGAGCGTAATGCATCCCGCGCTTCTTCTGCGGAAAAGATTACCTGAAGTCCAATATTTACGATATCGGCAAAGGCTCTAATCTGCTCTATTGCGGCGATTCTGTATGTATCGGCGGTTATGATCGACACTTTTTTTTCGCGCTCAAGGCAGTAGTGAGCGGCAAGTTTTGCAAGCGAGGTTGTTTTTCCCGCGCCGGTGGGTCCAACGAATGCAACTACACGCGGACCTTCACGGGCCGTATCCGAAACAGGAGCGGATACTTTGAAATGATCTCGAAGGACCGTAATAAACCGCTTTTCTACATTCTGATCGGCTCCTTTTTGCGATCTCATTTCTTCGATCAGCTCATGGGCGATCAACGGTTTGATTTCAGCTTCAAGCAACCTTTTGTAAAGCATTGCCCAGACGCCTGTAAATCCGCCCGCCGCTGCACCTTCGGCAGGCCTGGCTATCGAACGGACAACATCCTTAAGCTCGCTTATCTCCCGGCGAAGTTCGACTATTTCACGGTTTTTACTATCACTTTCATCCGCCAAGGAAAACTTCGAGAGCACCGGTGAAGCAACTCGGGTCAGTGTCGGCGATCCGGCTTGAATCTTTTCGGGGTAAACCGGCAGCTCGCCCGGGGATTTTGGTCGCGGTCGCATATAGGTTCCGGGAGATTCGACACGAATAGGTTTGAGTGGCTGCTCACCTTGTGCCGTATCGTCAATAGCCGCTGTTACCTCTATTTCATCCTGCGCACCCAGGCCGAACATCTTTTTGGGTATCTTGCGTGTTTTGAGTATCATCGCCTCTTCACCCAGATCCTGTTTGATCTGAATAAGAGCTTCTTTCATTGATGTCGCGGTGTATTTTCGAATCCTCATTGCCATTCCTTGTAGCTTCGATACGAACTCAGTTCAAATGCGAACCTTTACTGTTGGTTGTTCCGATCGTTCATTAGAGTAATCATTCCCAGAGACTGGATTTCCATACCGGGGACTATTTCATTATAACTTAGTACCACCAAATCCGGATAGTTATTTTCAGTCAGGCGCTTCACCTGACTTCGGATGGTTGGAGAACATATAACTATCGGCACTTCACCGATTTCCTTTACCTGCTGCACCTGTACACCAACGGCCTCCAACACCCTTCCCGCGTCATTGGGAGACATGGCCAGGCGAAAACCGGAGTCTGTCTCCTGCATACTGCCTTCCAGCCGTGCTTCAAGGTTTGGATCCATGGTTATAACAGGAATTACATTTTCTTCGTTCTTATACTGTTCACAGATCTGAGCGGCAAGTCCGTTTCTTACATACTCAGTCAGAATGTCCGTGTTTTTGTTTCGCGGAGCAACATCGGACATTATCTCAAGAACACGTCCCATGTCCCTTATGGAGACTTTCTCCCTAAGGAGGTTTTGTAAGACTTTGTGTATCTCGGCAAGACTCATGACGTTGGGCACAAGCTCCTCCACTACCGCAGCGTTTGACTCCTTGACGTTATCGATCAGATGCTGAACATCCTGACGGGTAAGGATCTCATCGGCATTGCGCTTGATTATTTCGGTCAGGTGGGTAGCCAGAACCGCCGGAAGCTCTACGACCGTATACCCCGCCATCTCAGCTGTTTCCTTCTGACTCTCGGTAATCCAGAGCGCCGGAAGCCCGAATGCGGGCTCAACGGTATCTATTCCTCTTATCTTTTTGGTTGCGGTGCCGGGATTCATTGCCAGATAAGCCCCACTCATCAACTCTCCCTCGCCGACGACAATGGTGCGAATCTTTATCCTGTACTGATTGGGCTTAAGCTGAATGTTGTCACGGATGCGAATCGGCGGAATTATTATACCAAGCTCTCCGGCCAGCTGACGCCTTATCATGGTTATCCTGTCAAGAAGGTCTCCGCCCTGCTTGGCGTCCACCAGCGGAATAAGACCATATCCGATCTCAAGCTCCATCGCGTCGACGTGAAGAAAATCTTCCACCCGCTCCTGCTGCTTTTCTTCCCCCGACTTTGGTTGTTCGCTCTGCTTTTGAGCCTCTTTTATTTTTGCGACTCCCACGTATGTTGCCGCAAGACTCGCAGCGCCAAGCACAACAAAAGGAATCTTGGGAAAGCCCGGAATCAGCGCAAAGAAAAACATCATTCCCCCCGCAACCCCAAGAACTCGTGGATTTGAAAACAGCTGGGATCCGATTTCCTGGCCCAAATTACTTTGAGAAGCCGCACGGCTGACAAGAATACCGGCCCCGGTGGAAATCATTAGAGCGGGAATCTGGCTGACCAATCCGTCTCCGATTGTCAAAGACGTGTACACGTTAAGACTTTCGGTCAAACTCATTCCCTGCTGTACTATACCGATGATAAAACCGCCGACCACATTGATTATGGTGATAACAATTCCAGCAATCGCATCACCGCGTACAAACTTGCTCGCTCCGTCCATCGCCCCGTAAAAATCGGCTTCATGAGCGATTTTTTCACGTCGCTGCCTTGCCTGATCTTCGGTGATTATACCCGCGTTCAAATCGGCATCGATTGCCATCTGTTTTCCCGGCATCGCATCCAGTGTAAAACGTGCCGCTACTTCGGCGATTCGTCCGGCACCTTTTGTGATGACTATAAACTGTATCAAAACGATTATTATGAAGATGATAAATCCGACAACCGCATTACCCCTGGTAACAAATGTGCCGAATACTTCTATCACCTGCCCTGCGTCCGCCTGTGATAAAATGAGTCTTGTGGTTGCGACGTTCAGTGACAGACGAAACAAAGTAACCGTTAACAGAAGAGAGGGAAAAACCGAAAAATCCAGGGCCTCCGTGTTATACATGGAAACCAGCAGAATGATAAGCGCCACGCACAGATTCAAAGACAGAAGCAAATCCATCAACATGGTGGGTATGGGGATTATCATCACCACCAGTATCGATACAACTCCAAGCACAATCAGCAGATCTCGATGGCGAGAGATCCGCTGTATTACCGGGTTATTTATTGCCGTATTAAGAGAGGTAGAGATATTCATTTATGTCTTATTTCGTAAAAACCAGCAGTACTTTTTTCCAGTCAAAGGCATCGCGGCTGTCTCGCACTCTCAATATTACAGTATCTATGTAACTTGAATCCGCGCTCACATACTCGATTGCCGGTCTGTCCTTGAAAACTCTCAACTTATGATCGTGATCCCGAAACTGCCACTCCGGAGAAGCTACATCCCCGTCGTCCGGATCGTGTGCAAAGGCCTGAAAAGCTATGGTGTCGGGAGCCATGCTTTCGTAGGTAAACAATGTATCGTCACGGCCGGCTGAGACGAACACGATATCGTTTATCAGCATACTGTCAATTACCGGAAAAGAATTATTCACAAGAATTTGTATTCTTTTTTCGTTTACTCCGCCTGTTTCGTCGCGGGCGGTTAAAACGACAGTATCCTGATAGAGGCTGTCAAGACAACGATAGACCGCAAAAGGATATTCTTCGGTATTCAGAGGAGATTGATTTTCACCCTGCATTTCCCAGCTAAAAACCACGCTTTCACTGTCCGGGTCGTGAGAGAAGGCCCGAAAAGATATCGTATCGAGCACTGTTGCTTCATAAGAATAAACCGGGTCGGTGCTTTTAAATAATTCATCGTTAACAAGGATACTGTCGATTGACGGTTTCCTGTTTTTTATCGACAGTATGAGCGGCAATTTTGTTGTCAGGCTGTCTTTTCCGTATACAACTATACTTGCGCTGTCAACATCCGTTTCCGGAAGAGTAGTCAAATAACGAAACGTATTATTTCCCGTTTTGGAAACCATGCTTTTGTTCTTGTTTATCATCTCAACGGTGGGTACTCCTCCGCTGGGATCACGCGCCCAGACAACGATTTCCATGGTGTCCTGCAGTGTGGCAAAATGATTTAAGGTCTGGTTTTTCTGCGGAATGAGCGTAGTATCTTTTATTGAAATGCTGTCAATCACCGGAAAGTAACTCACCGTAAACTCAATGTCCTGTTTTTTTTTAAACCCCAGAGGATCCCGTACAGTATATGTAACCGTATCGATATAAGACGAATCGAGCGCAATGTAACGGGCGGCACCTGAAGAAATTGTTTCTATAATTCCTAAACGACTTTCCCAGCTCCCCTGTAAAGCGCCTTGATCGGCTTCATCCGTATCGTGATAGAAAGCTTTCAATTCCACCGTATCGGTAACGCCGAAAGTTTTATGCAATACAGTGCTGTCGACGGGAAAAATTTGACGGTCGATGGATATGGAATCTACAGAGGGTCTTTTGTTTTGAGGTACTTTTAAAATACGAAAATGAAGGCGGCTCTCTCCGCCGGCCTGATCATTCATTACCAGCAAAATATCATCCAGGGTGATAGTCGTATCGGTTACTAAAGTGTCTTTGCAGTGACTTGCGCTGCAATAATATCTTGCCGAAAAATAACCTTCCGCGGAATCGAGAGCAGTCAAAGCACCTTTATTAACCGCTTGCCATCGGATACGTAAGTTTTTAGATCTAGTAAACACTTTGATATCTAAAGAATCGAGCGAGACAACCTCGTGCACAATCAGGGTATCCTCGTCGTATACGGTTGAGTTGCCTATTTTTACGCTGTCTATACTAACGGCACTGGGACCGTTTCTTCTATACAGCACGACCGCCGCCCGGGTATTTCCTCCGCGCCCGTCAAGAACCCCCGCGAAAATAGTATCTCTGAAATTTGTAGTGGGGGTTTTGTATTCGGCCTCGAAAATACCTTTTGAGTTTACAAATCTGTCGTATTGTATGCGTGATGAGTCTCTTGAGCGCCAGGCGACGTTGAGAATGTTTCTATCCTCATAGTCAAAATCATTAACAAGTAAGCGTAAGGGAATAGTACCCGCGGAATCCAGCTCACAATGGTACACGTCTTCCCCGTATACCTTTTCCTTCACAGCAATGCTTGTGTCTCCAATTATTATACTGTCGATAATCGGCGCACGGTTTATCACATTCACCCGCACCGGATTGCTTCTGTCCAGACCTACCTTTACAAAAACGGTATCGTAGGGAATACCGGTTACGCTGTCTTTGACTTTAGGGATATTCCCTGCCCAATATAAAGCTACTTCGACGCTGTTTAGACGCTGATTCCAGGATACATCAGGCAGAATCTGTTGCCCGGCACCTGTAAACCAGTCGATCCGGTTGAACTCAACACTGTCACTAAGCGTCAGAATCGCTCTGACCGGAGTACCGGTAAAATCGGCCTCATACACCCCTTTTCTGCCCACACTCAGCAGGAGGTTATACCCAGAGAGACCATCGGGGCTAACCGGGGTCTGTGTGGTACAGGTTAAGAGTATCCCCGCCATTAAACCGGCGACAATCGGAACTGTTTTTTTCAAATTCGTTTTATTCAGTTTTTCCATTTTAATACTCTTAACTATACCGCACTTTTGTTCTTGAGTCGATATACGTATGCGAGGATTTCAGCAACAGCCGTGAAAAACTCCATCGGTATATGCTCCCCAGGTTCTACTTTATCGTACATCGCCCTGGCAAGAGGTTTGTCTTCAACGACGGGAATTTTTTCTTCCGTTGCAATATCCTTTATTCTTTGCGCCATTATTCTCTTTCCTTTAGCCAGAACAACCGGAGTATCCATCTCCGCGGGTTCAAAGCGTATGGCAATTGCAATGTAGGTCGGGTTTGTAACAACCACCGTTGCTTTGGGCACCTCCTGCATCATACGACGTCTTGCCATTTCCGATTGCAGCTGGCGTATGCGCGATTTTACTTTCGGATCCCCTTCCATCTGCTTGCGCTCTTCTTTTATCTCCTGATGAGACATTTTGAGATTTTTTTCGTAATCATAGCGCTGGTAGGCATAGTCAAGAATCGCTATAACAATCAGCACCAGAGCAACGCGCAATATCACCGTGAACCCGGTCTGTAAAATGAACACCCAGATAGCTCCGACGGATGTGTGAGCCAGCTGGGTCATGGTTTCAAACTCACCCCTTACGGTTAAAAAAGCTACCAATCCGACAACCACCACTTTGGCCAGATTTTTTATCGTCTCAACAAGAGAGCGCATTGAAAACATGCGCTGAAATCCCTTAAGCGGATTGATTTTTTCAAATTTGGGTACAAGAGGTTTACCGGTAAGTAAAAAACCAATCTGCATAATGTTTGCGACAACGCCGATAAACACGATTCCAAGTACTACAGGTGCGATCAGTTTTCCCAGCACCAGAATGCTGTGAACAAACAGTTCCTTGAGTGCCGCGTCTGTCATTACAGGATTTCCAATGAGCTTGTATGTTGTATAAAATTCGGCTTTGATCTGATTGAACATCCACGGACTGAATATCCGCAGCATCATAAGTCCGGTTAAAAGCACCAGAACCGAATTTATCTCCGTACTTCGAGCAACATTGCCCTTTTCCCGCGCTTCACTGCGCCTTTTGGGGGTTGGGGCTTCAGTCTTTTCATCAGATCCTTCCGCCATATACGCCTTATGCCATTATGTGAAGAAGTTTCCAGAGATCCTGAAACAGCCCCTGCGTAGCCGACCAGAACAGCTTTGCTACAACCGGCAAAACCAGGGCGGTTGCGGCAATCCCCACACCGATTTTCATCGGCATACCCACAAAAAAGATATTCATCTGCGGCACGGTCCGCGCCACAATACCCAAAGCCAGAGAACTTAATATCAGGACGGAAAAAACCGGTGCGGCCAGTTTTATTCCAATAACAAAAATTTTCCATACCATGTCGATAAAAAAAACGGCCATTTTGTCGGGCACAAACTGCATTCCAAACATTGGAATAAGCTCAAAACTTTGCTTTATCGCCAAAATCAGAAAGTGATGTCCGTTTAGAAGAAGAAACAGGATGCTGAATATTATTATATGAAATTGTCCGCTTGTCGAGACAGTGGAATCGCTGAACGGGTTTATCAGCTCAACCATGGCAAAGCCCATCTCGGTATCGATAATATGTCCGGCGAATTCAACCGCCGCGAAAAGAAAACCCGCCGCAAAACCGATAATAATTCCAATCATTATTTCTTTTACTACATGTAAAATGAACAGGGAAACTGTTATCTGCGAATCAGACACCGGGTCGATCGTGATTAACGGAAACACAAGTATGGCCAGCAAAAACGACATACCCGCCTTTAGCTGCACGGGCACACCCGCCGCACCCAGAATCGGAAAAAGGCTTATCATTGCGGTTATACGCACGAAAACCAGTAAAAATACCTGTATTTGCTCGCCTGTCAATTCAGCCGGATTCATATTATCCTATCAGATATGGGATCTGTTCAAATAATCTTACAACGTAGTCAACCATTTTTATAATCATCCATGGAAGCAACGCCACAGTCACCGCGAATATTGCCAGGATCTTCGGTATGAACGTGAGTGTCATTTCGTTTATCTGCGTTACCGCCTGGAAAATTCCTACCGCAAGTCCCACCAGCAAACCGGCCAGCAGAATCGGCCCCGATATCATCAGTACAAGAATCAACGAGTCTCTTCCGATGTCAATTACAACCGCCGGGTTCATATATTTACCATCCTCTTTTATCCTTCATCTCCGTTTATATTCATTATTATCCCATAAAAAAATGAAATGATCAAGTTATCTCTTAGCAAATTAAGATCTTAAACTACATTAAAATCGGGTTATCGAAATGACACGACCAATTCACGCACTATCAGATGCCATCCGTCGATAAGTACGAACAGAATGATTTTAAAAGGCAGCGAAATCATCACCGGAGGCAGCATCATCATCCCCATGGACAGCAGTACACTGGCCACCACCATATCGATGATCAGAAAAGGGATGTACAGAATAAAACCTATAATAAAGGCGGTCTTAAGTTCGCTTGTTATAAACGCCGGAACGATAACATTTAGAGATAAATCATCGACATTACGTGGAGCGGGGGCGTTACTGATGCGAACAAAAAGGGCGACATCCTTTTCGTTTACCTGACGAAGCATGAAGTTGCGTACGGGAACAATCGCCTTGTCCAGTCCCTGGCGAAAGGTTATTTCTTCCGCAAGATACGGCTGAATCGCACGGTCGTTGATTTCGGTGAAAATCGGCATCATTATGAAGAAGGTAAGAAAAAGCGCCAAACCTATCATTACCTGATCGGGAGGCATGGTCTGTGTACCCAATGCCCGACGAAGAAACGAAAAAACGATGATGATACGAACAAATGAAGTCAGCAGTATCAGTATGGACGGTGCCAGTGCCAGGATCGTTATAAGAAACAGAACCTGAAGAGCAACGGCAACATCGGTGGGTTTATTCGTATCGGTAACCGCCACGGTTAGTTTCGGCAGAACCTGGGCGAAAACAGGACTGCAAACCAAAAGCATGACCAGCGCGGCGATATTTGCTTTCCATGATCGCAAAAAAGAACTAAAGTTTTTTACCATTCTTGTCGATACCGTTAAAGAGGGAGTGTGGGCCGGCTTTCTGATCATGACGATCTCTTCATCTTATTGACAAAATTATTAAACATGTCTTTGAATTGTACAATAGATGTTCCGTCTTTGGTAGATGCAATCACTTCCACCGCTTTTTGCCCTTCTATCTTATCCAGCATGGTAATATTCTGCTGAGTCTGGGCCAGTATCAGAACATGATCCATCACACGTACCAAGGCGATTGTGCGCCCCTGCCCTATAGGAAGTATTTCCAGAACGTCCATTGCACCACCGCCGCTCTTGGCACTGGAAGCGGCCCCGGTCCGTTTTACAAACCAGAATATCCCCAGTACCACCAGGATTATCAGCGACAGATAGGCGGCTATTCTGGAGATCACAGCGGCAATACTTTCGGGCTTTTGCTCCTGCTGCTGGACATTCATCTGATTTGCGCCACTTTTTTGCGGCGGTTTTTTTTGATTTTCGGCAATAGCCTGATGCACCTTGCGGATGTCGAAATCTCCCACCTTCTCATCCGCCGCCGAAACAGGCATTAGGGTAAAAACAAATAAAAATAAAACTATATTGAATATTTTTGTCACTCGTCCATCCTTGCTTTGAACTATTTGAGGCTTTTAATACGCTCTTCCGGAGTAACCAGCGAAACAATACGAATACCAAAACTCTCGTCAACGACAACTACTTCCCCTTTGGCAACGACCTTGTTGTTGACAAGTAAATCAACCGGTTCGCCCGCCATACGGTCCAACTCTATTATTGAACCCGGAGCCAGCTCCAGAATGCGCTTAATCGAAAGATCGGCACGTCCCAACTCTATACTTACATCAAGATCTACATCCAGTAGCATATTGATGTTTTCACGGTTTCCGCCGGAGGCTAAAGGCTGTCCCGAGAGAGTGGTTTCGGTAAAACCGTCCGAGCCTCCGGAGTCGGAATCAAAATCGGTGACTTTTGAGAGATCATCCAGTTCGGCCGCATTAAGACCGATATTTCCCAGATCCCCACCGGCGTCGCCCT
>CAZPHU010000042.1:0-30664 GCA_964586285.1 uncultured Fibrobacterota bacterium
TCGCATTCGACGGAGGTTCGATTCACACACATCAAAGCTTTCAAAGAGCTGTCTGCTTGACATCCGAAAAACATCGTCAGGCAGATATTCAATATAACTGATTTGGTTTTGAAAGTCAATAATTTTAAAAATTTTTTTTCGACTTTCCCAATTTCAAATAAACTCTTTTTCAAAGACCAACACTTTTACGTGTTTTAGTTCCAATTTATTGCCACTGCTTTTTTCTCAAATATGCCCCCAGCAGGAATCGAACCTGCGGCACCAGGTTTAGGAAACCTGTGCTCTATCCTACTGAGCTATGGGGGCATCAAAATGACCCCAGTGTCTATCTATCTAAGGATAAGATCTTATAAAGAGCAGCTATCTTCGCAATGTTAGAATCATATGCGGGTTCTAATATACCAAAAAGGTATTGTGCATGCAAGATGAATTTAAATCTTTTTCACCGCGCCAAAACACCTGGGGGCTGAGACTAGAGTCGAACTTGAAAATCGACATCTTCTTCATTTACCGGAATTTGTTTCACCTGCACATCATCGACATACCCAACGGATGGTCCCCGTTTTATTTCGGCGACAAATCGCTCCAGATCCGAGCTTCTTCCCTGGGCCTCAATTTGCACCGAACCATCATACTTGTTGCGAACCCATCCAGACAACCCATAAGACTCGGCTCGCTGCCTGGTGTAATATCGAAACCCTACCCCCTGTACTCGTCCAAAAACACCGATTGCTACCCGTTTAATATCTTTTGTATCGAAACTCCCCATACTTCATCCCTGAAGATAATAAAAAATCACATTATTTCAGCTGTAAAATAACAGCAAGAATACTGCCAACGGCACCACTCTTATCCAGTCGAAGGTTTACGCTTTCGGTATAGACAACGAAAACCTCCATGGCTACCCATCTTACGCTCCCCTTACCAACATCTGATTATGCATTATGCCGCTGAAGGCGATACATCACGGGTTTTGCCAAGAGGTGCTGCGTTTAGCAGTTGATCATGAAAAAACATGAAAGTGTGAGGTTCACTATATAGTAGAAGGGCATATCATACTCCTACACGGCCAGGAGACGTGCTTGTCCTATGTCCCCTCTATTTGCGAGAGAAGAAATTTACTATCAGCGTAAGCAGCAAAGATACCAGCAGTGTTGTTGCTAATGGTATGTAGATTTTGAAACGTCCGGTGCCGAAACGAAAATCTCCCGGAAGTCTTCCCAAAGGCAGCTTATCCGACAATACAAATACGACGCCTAATACAAGAATGACCGCGCCTGCAATAATCAGGAATCGTCCCATTTCAACCCAATTCATACATCCCCCACTGCTTTATCTAAGACTCAAAAAGATTAACCTGTGATGAAGAAGTATTTCGGGGAGGCTCGATATCTAAATATGTGTATGCTTTGCGAGTAGCCTCCCGCCCTCTCGGCGTACGTTTAAGATAGCCGGACTGAATGAGAAACGGCTCATATACCTCTTCAATAGTATCACTTTCTTCACCAACAACAACCGCTATGGTATTGAGCCCCACCGGCCCCCCTCCATAATGATCGATTATTGCGTGAAGGATTCTTCTATCCATATCGTCGAGACCATCTTTGTCGACTCCAAGCATGGATAAGGTCTTGTGTACGATACCGATGGTAATTCGGCCATCCCCCCGTACCTCAGCTACATCCCGTGCCCTTCGAATAAGACGATTCACAATCCTCGGTGTTCCCCGTGCCCTTTTACCAAGCTCCAATGCGGCATCCTCATCACAACCGATTCCCAGAATACGCGTCGATCGAAGGGCCACAGTCTGAAGTTCTACAGGATTATAGTACTCTAGCCTGCCCACGTAACCAAACCGCGCCCGCATCGGAGAAGTCAGCATACCCGCCCTGGTGGTGGAGCCCACCAGTGTAAAATGATTCAGAGGAATTCGAATCGAACGAGCAGCGGGACCATCACCGGTGATAATATCGAATACGAAGTCTTCAATTGCCGGATATAGGCACTCTTCCACCACCCTGTTAAGTCTGTGAATTTCATCGATAAAAAGCAATTCTCGTTCATTTAGGTTGGTGAGATTACCGGCAAGATCGCCCTTTTTCTCCAGAACCGGTCCGGATGTGGTACTGACCTCGACTCCCAGTTCATTTGCGAGTATGCGAGCCAGTGTGGTTTTACCCAAACCGGGGGGCCCACAGAAAAGGACATGATCGAGCGCCTCTCCACGCTTGAGTGCTGCCTCCACAAAGATCGAGAGATTTTCTTTCAGTCGCTCCTGACCTACAAAATCTGAGAAACGCTGTGGACGAAGGGTCCTGTCCAGCTCCTGATCCTCATCACGGGAGCTTCCCGAAAAGAAACGCTCTTGTGATCCATCGAAAGAATTCATATTCATACCTTACCGATACCACTCCTAATATCGGTGAATAATTCCGCACTAATTCAAACATCCTCATGAATGAAAGTACATTGTGCTATTCGTAAAAACACACCGACGGCCTTAATTGCTTCCTAAAACACATTTTCCCGCAAGCGTATCATATGAGCACGGGTTGTTTGTATTGCCTCTTTACCGACTCAGGATCATCAGATTACCTGCAAGGCTTTTTTAATTCGCTCCTCTACCGCAATTTCATCACCCAAAGCTTCCCGTACCCGCGCCAGGGCTTTTTGCACCTGAGCTTCGGAATACCCCAGTGAAACCAACGCCACGTAAGCATCATCATGGCTGGAAACTGAAACTGCTCCCCTTGAGGCTTGCCCCCCCTCGCTGCTTCTAAGTCCCGTTTTGGAGGGTGATATTTTACCCTTAAGCTCCATTACAAGCCGCTGGGCAGTTTTGGGACCGATGCCGGGCACGGCCTTGAGCATGCCGAAATTCTGGGAATCAACCGCCATTGCCAAATCCGCAACTGAAACATGTGAAAGAATGCTTATGGCCGCCTTTGGTCCAATTTTGTTTATACCAAGGAGATGTCGGAAAATCTCACGCTCAAATGCCGAGTTAAAACCATAAAGCTTCTGAATATCTTCCCGTACATAAAAATGCACCAACAGACGGACGCTTTCTCCTGTATCGGGCAAACTGTTGAACGTCGAAAGTGGTATTTCCAGTGTATACCCAATACCGTTGATGTCTACAACTGCACAAGTAGGAGTTTTTTCCGCCAGTACGCCTTTGACATATTCGAACATTAGATCTCCGAGCTTTTACTTATTGGTGGCAAACAGATGTGCCGAACGGTGCGTGTAGAAGCCACATAATGCGGCGGCAAGCGCATCACAGGCATCTACCTGTTGTTTATCGCTAGGTGGAGAAAGGAGGCTCTTGATCATATATCCTACCTGATCCTTCGTGGCATTTCCATTTCCAACCACTGTCTTTTTTATTTCCCGCGGTGAATATTCCAGTATCTGCGCACCCGTTTTCTGGGCTGCCAGAAGCACAGCTCCCCTTGCATGACCTAGAATGAGGGTTGTGTGAACGTTTTTGGCATAGAATGCCTCTTCCACGCAAACACAACCCGGTTTATAAAGGATAATTTTCTCAAGAAGCCCGTCGTATATGCACTCCAGTTTCTGAGCAAGAGTTTTTGCTCCACGTGTACTAATTACCCCCGAATCCAGCCAACACACGGTGTTTTGTTGAACTAAAATAGCTCCAAACCCGCACAAGTTAGAGCCGGGATCAACTCCAAAAAAAACCCTGCTTTTATTCATCGGCGTTGTTGCTGATAAGCAGTAACATCTTCATCACTGATATCAAAATTGGCGTATACATTTTGAGTATCGTCCAATTCATCCAACGTTTCCATCAGACGAAGAACTTTGAAAGCATCCTCACCACTAACTTTAACGGTGTTTTCAGGGATCTTGTTAACTTCCGCACTCTCCATTGCAATTCCCGCTTTTTCAATCGCCAGACGAACATCCTCGAAAGCGGAAGGTTCGGTCTGGATTTCAAATCCATCCTCATCTACAGTCATGTCATCCGCACCGGCTTCAAGTGCGATCTCCATAAGTTTTTCCTCATCGACCACACCCTTTTCTACGCGAATAATGCCCTTTGAACTAAACATCCAGTTCACCGAATTAGTCGCACCCAGATTACCGCCGGCCTTGGTAAGGGCATGGCGGACCTCAGCGACTGTGCGATTACGATTGTCGGTCATTGACTCCACAAGCATCGCAACACCGCACGGTCCGTATCCTTCGAAAGTAATCTCTTCGTATGCAACGCCTTCCAGCTGTCCGGTTCCTTTTGCGATTGCATTCTCGATATTCTTATTAGGCATATTATTACCGCGGGCAGTAGCAACCGCAGAACGCAGACGCGGATTAGCTTCGGGATCTCCACCCCCCATTCTTGCCGCGATACTGATTTCACGAATGAGTCTGTTAAACAGCTTGCCGCGGGCGGCATCCGCTTTGCCCTTGGCTCTTTTAATCGTAGCCCATTTGGAATGCCCCGACATAGGGTTCCCTCACTTTCTAATGATATCTATTTATTAACAACCAAGATTTTCCAATGAGATTTTGCTGATATTTTCGATTGATCGGCCAAGAAAACGTGCCGCAATTGTCTCGAAATTCAAATTATAATCCGTCACATAGAAACGACTATTCTCAAATCCTTCTCGTGAACGATCCGAGGTGATATGCAGAGCATTTAATATGTCCTGAGCCTCTTTTGCCGTCCACAAGGCACTATCAACCATTTGTATGCTGGTTCCAACCGTCTCCATGATTATTTCCATAAGAAGTGGATAATGGGTGCATCCAAGGATCAGTGAATCTATTCCGACATCAACCAAATCATACAAATAGTGTTGTGCAACTTTCCGAGTTATATCCGAATCAATGAGTCCTTCCTCTACCAAGGGCACAAATAGCGGACAGGCCTTTGCATACACCTTTGTTTGAGGATCCAGAGTTTTTATCGCCTTGGCATACGATTGCGCTTTCACAGTTGCCGTCGTTCCGATTACCCCAATTCTCTTCTCCGCAGTTCGAAGAACGGCGGCTCTTGCCCCGGGCAAAACAACCCCTATTACCGGAATTTCCTTTATCTGATCACGAATATGATCGAGTGCAACTGATGAAACCGTATTGCAGGCCACGATCAACATCTTAATGTCTTTTTCAACAAGAAAACGCGCATCCTGCATACCGAAACCTGTCACAGCTTCCGGGGAGCGACCTCCATAAGGAACTCGTGCGGTATCTCCCAGATATTCAATGGATTCCCAAGGCATGAGTCGAAAGAGTTCACGAACAACAGTCAACCCTCCGAGTCCGCTGTCAAAAACGCCGATTGGGCGGTTATCGCTCATAATCCGATCTCGTATTTCTTTTTAAAGTCAATTATTGCAGTTAAGAGCGCGTCTGCCATTTTTTTCTGGTATTTTCGGGTAGACAGCAACTTAGCCTCTATGGAATTGGAAACAAATCCCGTCTCTACAAGGACTGCCGGCATATAGGCACCGTTGAGCACAAAGAAGCGGGCCTGCCCCACTCCTCGATGAAGTTTTCGAGTCTCCCGAAGGCTTTTTTCAAATGATTCAGCAATCATTATTGAAAGATCCTGGCTCTCGATCAGGTGCTCCGCACTGACCATCTCGGTTAGTATATTGTGCAGATAATCCTGACTATCGTTATTTTCTTCGAGTTCAACTACAGCATTCTCACGCATGGCAACCAGGCGATCCTCTTCGCTTTTAGCGTCGGATAGAAAATATATCTTAAATCCTTTAATTGATTCTTTCTTTTTCCTGCTGCCGGGAATCGCATCCGCGTGAATACTGACAAATAAATCAGCCTTCTTTTGGTTTGCAAAAGCTGTCCGCTCTCTTAAGGACAGGAATTTATCTGTCTGTCGTGTCATATAAACAATGAAACCGTTTTCCTTAAGAGCATCACGAAGAGCCAAACCAATGCCGAGAACGAGATCCTTTTCTTTTACCCTCCCCACTCCGAGTGCCCCGGGATCTTTGCCCCCATGTCCCGGATCAATAACGATTCTTTTGATACCTTCCTTACCCCAAACATTATCGATTGGAATCATCGTAGACACGGGCTCAACAGCAGGCTTTTGGGCAGCGACAACGCTTTCCTTTAGAACCAGTCTGTTTGAGACCTTATTCAGATAGAGCTTTTCCCCACCTTCTGCGGTAAATATCGAGCAGATGCGATCGCAGGCAATTAGAACCGTTCCGCGGTACCGCTCCGGTGAACAGGGTATCTGCATAACAGCCCCATCATTGAAGAGAACATAATTACGATCTTCAAAACACGAAATGGTATCCGATTTTCGTAAGGCGGTAAACACACCGGTTTTTTCGTCCCATTTCCAGGAATAACCGAGTACATTTGCAAGTCTGGGCAAGGGAACATGTGTTTTTCCAGCGAGCAAATGTGTCGGAATGGATGTCGCTTCGGAGTTGATATCGATAATCAATTCGGCAAAAGAAACGGCCGCCAAGAACAAAACCAATATCGACACCAACCGGAGAGTATTTTCCGATCCAGATTTTGAAGGGTTAAGAAACATATTGTTTTAAGGCGCTTTAATAGACCTTTCAGAGAATCCATATTGCCAAACGTCTACAAATTGCGATACTCATTCGAATACCGAAATTTATCTTCTTGCATTTTTCATAACCGCGGATAACCGCCTTTTATTCTCTTCAGCTGCGATTTTCTGACGTTTATCATACTTTTTTCGCCCTCTACAAAGACCCAGTTCGATCTTGATCCACTGTTGCTTGAAATAGACGGAAAGGGGAATCAGAGTAAGATGTTTCCTCTCCACCTGAGAGCACAAACGAATAATCTCTTTTTTATGCACAAGCAACTTACGCGTGCGGTATGGCTCATGACTATAGAAGCTGGCCTGTTCAAAAGAGCTAATATGTAAATGATGAATAAACAGCTCCCCATTATTGCAAACCGCATAACTGTCGAGAAGATTTATCCGTCCCGCACGAACCGATTTGACTTCGGTGCCGTGAAGCTCGATACCGCTTTCAACCTTCTCTATTACATCGTAGTCGCGAAACGCTTTCTTATTCCGTGCAATTACTTTCATGTGTCCGCATTCGTTTTTAGGAAGGAATAAAGAAAAAAATACTTAGAACGAGACCGAGAAATCAATGAGACGATATGAAACTTCCAAAGAATGGCAAGTTCCAATCGGAAAACTCCTCCTGCTGATCAACTCAGTGGTGAGATAGGATTCAGCAGACATCCTCAAACAAAACGTGAGTGCTGTCGTCTTCTGTGTTGAACCAAAAGACCGTTTTACCTCCATAGACGGTAAAACAGTCACTCAAATCGGTTCTATTTGAACATGGATAAATATGATTATACTGTTCGATAGCGCGTTGAATCAATTTTTTTTGTAATTCGCTCATTTTTACCTTCAGGCGCATCCGGCAAAAAGGTTTTCGGTTCAGGCGGAAATGTCGGCGGAGGAAGTTATTTCTCCGCCGACATTTCGTCGGTTATTGCATCTGTTTTCTCAAGAAAGTCGGCACATCCATATCATCTTCATAATGGGTGATCACCTGACCTTTTGATACAAAAACTTGCTCCTTTTGCACATTCTCTTTGTGATAAACCACCGGGAATTCCAGTGATTCTTTCTGATTATCACTTTCGCAGTCGTCTTTTTCCGTCTCACGGGAAGCTGATTGAGGTTCAACAATCGAGATAACCGGCTCTTGCGGTTCCTGATCGTTTTCATTCTCACAGTTTCTGCTTACCTCCTGGATCAAGTTCTCACTACTCTTATTGTTCTCTTTTTTCTCTTCCAAGTTTATCGAAAGCTGCTCAACTTTTTTTTCGGGCTGTTTTTTCCCGGGAAGTCGAACAGACATTTTATTGGCGTTGGGCACTTCTCGCTTGGAATTTGTATCATCTTCATTGAAGCCCGTAGCGATGACAGTCACCTGTATTTTGCCGTTCATTTCGGGATCGATCACGGCTCCAAAGATGATATTGCTTTCGGACTGCTCTCCAACGGCGTCCTGAATAGATTGAGTTGCATCGCTGACGTCATAAAGAGTCATATCCTCACCGCCGGTGATATTTATCAGAATCCCCTTGGCCCCGGTAATAGAAATGTCGTCCAGAAGCGGACTGTGAATCGCACTGTCTGCGGCAATTGCCGCACGGTTTTCACCCTCGGCCAAACCACTGCCCATCAGAGCATCCCCCATGCCTTTCATGATCGTTTTTACATCGGCAAAGTCCAGGTTTACCAATCCGTGGCCGGAAATCAGATCGGATATTCCCTTGGTCGCCTGGCAAAGGATTTCATCGGCACTCTTAAACGCATCCATAAGTGAGGTCTGACGGTCGACTATCGATAGAAGCTTCTGATTAGGAATGACTATAATGGTATCTACACATTTGCGCAAATCATCGATCCCCTTGCGTGCGTTTCTATCGCGCACTTTACCTTCAAACAGAAAAGGACGTGTTACAATTGCAACCGTCAAGATATCCATTTCCTGAGCCACTTCCGCTACAACGGGAGAGCCGCCCGTCCCCGTTCCACCCCCCATACCGGCGGTGATAAAGACCATATCGGCCCCTTCAAGAACCGCAGCTATTTTGTCCCGATCTTCTTCCATTGCGATGCGGCCGATCTCCGGATTTGCTCCCGCTCCCAGACCACGAGTGATTTTCTCGCCGATTTGAATCCTATGTGCGGCCCTGTTATTATCAAGGGCCATAGCATCGGTATTCACACTTATGAATTCAACCCCGCCGAGGCCCTCCATTACCATTCGGTTAACAGCATTACCACCTGCGCCACCAACACCAATAACCTTCATTTTCGCCATTGCATCAAAGCTTTCATCCAGAGAAAACTCCATACAGTCCTCCTTTAGGGATTTATGATGATTTAGTTATAGACTATTAAAAAAATTCGCGAACCCATGTTTTCATTTTGTCAAATATACGTTTAAAGTTATCATCGCCCATATAGTTTTTCTTACTCTTCTTCTGATTCTGATTTTGCATGCCGTACATACACAACCCGATACCTGTCGAATGAATGGGTGAGCTTGCGGCTTCAGTCAATCCACCAAAACCCGTGGGCACTCCAAGCTTAACCGGCATCTCAAATACTTTCTCGGCAAGCTCCTCTATTCCTTCCATGAGCGATCCCCCGCCGGTAAGTACAATACCCGCCCCAAGCATATCGGCATATTCCGTGCGCTTTATCTCTCTTAAGGCAAGAGACATAATCTCCTCCAACCTTGGCTCGATTATCGAGGCAAGTACTGCTTTTGACACCTCTCGCTGCTCTCGTCCACCGACCCCCGGAACGCTGACATACTCATTGTTTCTAACTATCGGAGAAAAAGCGCACCCGTAAAGTTTCTTTATCTCTTCCGCCTTTTCGATCGGTGTACGAATGCCGATTGCTATATCCTTGGTTACATATTCACCACCAAGTCCTACAACCGCAGTATGCCTGATACTGTCTTCGACAAAGATTGCGATATCGGTGGTACCGCCGCCCATATCAACAAGTGCTACACCCAGTTCCTTTTCGTCTTTTTCAAGCACACTATAACAGGAGGCCAGCGGCTCGAGTACAAGGTCTATTACTTTCAAACCGGCCTTATCAACGCTTTTGTAAATATTCTGAGCGCTTGTGACTGCTCCGGTAATTATGTGAACCTGCGTTTCAAGCCGAACACCGGACATGCCGATAGGATCTTTAATCCCCTTCTGATCATCCACAATATATTCCTGCGGTATAACATGTAATATCTCCCGATCCATGGGAATTGATACCGCCTTTGCAGCATCGATCGCACGCACAACATCAAGTTCTGTTATTTCATTGTTGTCGCCCGATGTTGCCACAACCCCTTTGCTGTTGATTGACCTTATATGATCCCCTGCGATTCCTACATACACCGCGTCTACATCAATGCCTGCCATCAACTCCGCTTCTTCAACTGCCTTCTGAATGGAACGCACGGTCTTGTCGATATTAACCACAACTCCCTTACGCAAACCGTCCGAGCGGCTCACCCCTACGCCGATTATTTTCAATTCGCCGTTTGAATCAAGCTCAGAGATGATACAGGCGATTTTGGTCGTCCCGATATCAAGCCCGACAAAAACATTGTCATCCATGATTTCTATTCCTCCTCCGCTTTATTCGAAAGCCAAAATCCTCTGCTACCGCACATAAGCCATATTGCTGTATCGAAGGTCAATTTTTTTCGGTTCACGCGCTTCTTGCGCATGCAAAGATTGCAAAATTTGCCACAAGTGTGACATACCCGTATTCACCCGCGACAATTCCAAAGCTATTACCGTAGAACTCGCCTCAAATCCCAGATGTATACTCCCATCCTCCTCAAATGAAGCCTGCGCAAGGCGTTTTGCCGTCTCCGGACGAGTTTTTTTTATCTGCTGGAAAAACGTAGTTAACCTTTGTAAATCCTCTTGTACCAGTTTACGTTCTCCCTCAGGGGTAATACTATCCTTCAATCCGGTAATAACAGGTAAATCGAAATATTCTTTTTTGGGCAGCTCGATTAAGATTCCCGACTCATCGGTTAAATACACTCCCTCGGAAGCTATCAGTGCAATCGGCTCTCTTTCCTGAACTTTTATGACAACGGTTGCCGGAAAACGTCGGCTTATTTCGACTTTATTGACCCACGTCAGTTTTTCCAGTTTCTGCTGCATGCTCTTTTTGCCCAGTCGAATAAGAGATTTACTTTCATGTAAACCCGACAGAGCTACTACCGTTGCAGTATCAACTCTACTTATACCCGAAATTTCGACTGACTGAACAGTCAAAAACTTGTGCCCGGCGGCGATTTTCATAATTTTGCCTGCGCCGAATACTGCTCCTACGCATAAGCCGGAAACTACAATCATAATAGAGACGATCAGAAAAAAGCGCTCTGCCGGAAAGAAAACCTTTTTACGTACGGCTTTCTTTTTCTCAACCATGTTTTTGCGCTTATTTGCGCCTACTCGCTTGCCCATGTCTAAATCCTTGACAGTATCTCCCGACCGATATCATTGATATCGCCGGCGCCCATTAGTATTACCATATCTCCTTGAGACAGCAGCGAAGCCAGATGCTCCGGGATATTTTCCTTCTTCTCAATATATGTTACCCTTTCGTAACCATTTGCTCTCATGCGAAAAGCGATATTCTCAGCCGACACTCCTTTAATCGGCTCCTCACGTGCTTTGTAAATTTCCGTGAGTACAGTCACATCGGCAGCCGAGAGGCTCAGAGCAAACTCATCCAGAAAATCACGCGTGCGGGTATATAAATGCGGTTGAAAAACAGCAATAACCCGTGCGGGACCGGCAGTTTTGGCAGCCGCTAAAGTTGCGGCGATTTCACTTGGATGATGTGCGTAGTCGTCAATCACGGTTACATCTTTTTTCTTCCCCAATATTTCAAATCGACGGTGAACACCATTATATACCGCCAACGCTTTTTGAATCTTTTCCGGTGTAACACCCAGATTCAAGGCCACAACTATAGCAGCCATGGTATTTCTTACGTTATGTATACCGTAAAGAGGTATCGTAAATACCCCTAAGGTATTTGAGCCCAGTGTCAAAGTAAACGTCATGCCGTCATCTGAACCTCTAACATCTTCAGCCCGGTACTGTGCCAGTTTACTCGTGCCGTAAGTAACCAATGGTGCTTTAATCTTTGGAATCAGTGCCGCCGCCCGCGGATCGTCCATGCAAATAACAACGGCCCCAAAAAAGGGCACCCTCTCGGTAAACTTTACAAATGCATTTTCAATGTGCTCAACACTGCCGTAACAGTCAAGGTGGTCGGCTTCTATATTTGTAATAACCGCAACCGAAGGATACATGGACAAAAATGATCTGTCGTACTCATCTGCTTCGGTGACCAATACAGGCCCATTACCCAAAACGGCATTAGCATTTTGCCGCAGCAGCGTACCGCCGACAATCACCAGCGGCTCTTCACCCGCCTGCGTAAGTATATGGCCGGTTAAAGCAGTTGTTGTAGTCTTCCCGTGTGTTCCAGCTATACCAACACTGAACTTGGAACGCATCAGATCCCCAAGCATTTCCGCTCGTTTTATCAGCGCCTGCCCATGCTTTTTTGCGTACTCGATCTCCGGGTTATCATCACGAATCGCGCTTGAGTATACGACCAGATCGGCATCAACAATTAGCTGCGGGTGATGATTCGTCTGAACGCTGATTCCCAGTTGTTTCAGACGCTCGGTTACTGCGGTGGATTGCCTGTCGCTGCCGGTGACTTTATGCCCCGTTTGAAACATTATCTGAGCAAGCGGGCTCATTCCCGCTCCACCTATTCCTATGAAATGAATTTTCCTTTTGAACTGCAACATAATTTCATTCACCCAATAGTATCCGTGATTGTATCCACAATTTCTGATGCCGCATTCGCAGGTGTAAAATTCAACGCCTTGCGACACATCGTTTCGTGCAGCTCGTTGTCGGTCAGAATGCGCATAACCGTCTCCTCAACAAGTTTGCCGCAATTATCATCCTGAGGGATTCGAAATCCCCACCCCTGACTTTCAACATAACCCGCATTCATCCACTGATGGTTTTCCGCCGACCAGGGCAGAGGTATGAGAACACAAGGTAAACCAAAATAGGCGATTTCATTCAATGTGGATGCTCCGGAGCGTCCGATGACTACTTTCGCACATGCATAGTAAGGATACAGATCATCAAGGGTGTCAAATACATATACTCCCTCGCGGTGTCCAACCTGCGCGCAGATGGTTTCACAGGAGTAACTCCCCGTTTGCCAGACAATCTGATTTCCTTTTTCATTAAGGTTTTTAACAGCCTCAACCAGACAGGTGTTCATGGAAGCGGCCCCCTGACTTCCCCCACATATCAGTATGCATCGCTTATCTCTGTCAAAGCCCTCCGGATAGTCAAATTCGGCGTATGTGCCCGCTATCGATCTGACCGGAGTCCTGGTAATTATGGTATTACCTTTTAGAGTCCAATCTTCAACAATAGGAAACCCAAGAAATGTCATTCGCGCTTTCCTGGAAAACCTTCGTATTACCATTCCGGGAATCGTATTCTGTTCCTGAAGAAAGTATGGGATTTTCATCATTCGGGCGGCAGCCAACACCGGCGCACTTACATACCCGCCGAAAGCTATTACCGCATCCGGTCTTTGTTTTTTGAAAAGCGCAAGCATTCTCCGAACCGAATTGGCGAAAGCAAATAAAGCCTTTATATTCTTAAGAGAAATAGAACGACTGATCCCGTGAACATCAACCAGCTCGAAATCGATTTCGTGCTTTTCGCACAGCTCCCGCTCTCTGCTGCGTGATGTTCCTATCCACAAAAGAGAAAAAGCATCTTTTCGTTTTTTAAAATCCAGAGCCACCGCAAGAGCGGGAAAAATATGACCGCCTGTTCCCCCTGCAGCAATCACTATCCTTTTGTCGCCCGTTTTTGCCATAGTGTTTTCTTTCTTCACAATTGTGTTATTCTCTTATTTGAGTTTGACTCGATATATTCAGTAGTATACCGATACTGCACATGGTAAATACAAGGCTCATTCCTCCGTAACTAAGAAAAGGCAACGGCAATCCGGTTGTCGGAACCAAACCGGTATTTACACACACATGCAATACTACATAGAGTGCCAAAACGAATGTCAAACCAAATGCCATTACCTGACCCATCCGGTCGGGAGCATGTAATGCCGTTTTAAATCCGCGCACCACGATGAAACTATATATCCCAAGTACCGCAAGTAAACCGAAAAAACCTATTTCCTCTCCCAGAATCGAAAAAACGAAATCCGTATGGGGCTCGGGCAGATAAAACAACTTTTGATCTCCTTGTCCCAATCCCACGCCGAATATACCGCCGTTGCCTAAACCGATAAGGGCCTGATAGGCTTGATATCCCAAGTCGGATTTATGGTCGGACATATGAAGATATCCCAGCAGTCTGGAGCGTCTGTAAGGCGACAGTGCCACAGTCATTGCGGCAACGGGTAAACAAATTGCGGCAACAGTTGCGATATGCCACACCTTTGCTCCTGAAATAAACAGCAGAGTCAACCCTACTACACCAATTAGCGCGGCAGTACTGAAATCAGGTTCCAGAACAATCAAAAAGCATAATAGCCCAATTTTAAGCATCTGCTGTACGAAAATTTTCCCCTCTCGTATGCTGCATCCTTTTAGCTGTGCCTGTTTGGCAAGCAGAATAATAACTGCTATTCGAGCAAACTCGGATACCTGAAACCTTAAAAAGCCGATATTTATCCATCGTTTCGCACCATTTACCGCACTGCTCTCAGGCAGAAGCAAAACATAAACAAGCAAGAAAACCGCTGCCATGTAACCCAAATGGCTCATTTTCCCCAGAGCGTGGTAATCGATATTTATAAACACAGTCAAGCAAACAAGCCCCAGGAATGCTCGTATAAGTTGACGTCCCAGGAAAAAATCGGCCCCACCGAATCGTTGCTGAGCGAGTGCGAATGAGGAACTGTATACGAATACAATTCCAAGTCCCAGTAAAAGCAGAGAGGATACAAGAATGCCCATATCTATGCCGCTGCGTTTATTTTCCACGATCTTTTCCTCTGAGTTTCTCAACTATCCTCTTGAACTCATCACCCCTGTGTTCGAAGTTTTTGAACATATCGAAGCTTGAACATCCGGGAGACAACACAACCACATCGCCTTTTTCCGCCCGTAATGCGGCGGATTTTACCGCTCCTTCCAAAGACTCGGCCCGGATCACCTCCGTAACACCTTTCCATTCCTTTTCGATACGCCCGGCAGCTTCGCCAATCAATACAACACATTTCACATGCCTTTTGACTGCATCTCGAGCGGCTGTAAAATCGCACCCCTTGTCTTTTCCACCGGCAATTAACACAACGTTATCTTTAAACGCCGACACGGCGCTTATTACGGATTCGGCTGTAGTTGCCTTTGAATCGTTGTAAAAATCAACACCTCCGACTTTTTGGACAAATTCCAGTCTGTGCGTCAGACCGTAAAAAGAACACAGGCCCTTTGCCACTGCTGAATCATTGATCCCGCCTGCCCAGGCCAAAGCCGCCGCCGCGCAGGCGTTGTCGAAATTATGACGACCCGCCAGCTTGATATCTTTTAGATCAACCACGTGTATAGATTTTTCTTTTTCGTTTCTAAATATTTTTTCTCCGTCGTGCCAGAAGCTAGTATACCCTTCACTCTTTTGGCCAAACATCACGACTTTCAATCGAGTTTGCATCTCTTGGGCCCACTGCATCAACCTTTTGTCTTTCGCGTTAAGTACCAGCACATCACCATCGTGCATATTTCGGGTAAGCTCTTTTTTCGCGTTGTAGTAATGCTCTTCGGTTTCGTATCGGTCCAGATGATTCTTGAAGAGGTTAAGTATTGCAGCCGCCCGCGGTCGAAATTGGTCTATGGTTTCCAGCTGAAAACTACTCAATTCGGCTGCAATAAACCCGCCTTGAGGTATATGCTCCACTACAGAACTAAGCGCAAGTCCGATATTGCCCGCAACGACAGACGGCAACCGGGCAGCCTTTAGAATCGAACCCAGTAATGAAATCGTAGTACTCTTTCCGGTTGAACCCGTGACCGCAAGAATGGGGGCCTTAGCAAATCTGTATGCGAGTTCTATTTCGGACCATACCGGAATACCGATGGAATACGCCTGTTGCACCACAGGAACACTACACGGTATGCCTGGAGACAGAATGATAAGTTCGCTTTTCAGGACTTTTGCGCTGTGACCGCCCGCTTCATGCTCGATATGACTCAAACCGTTTGATGCCAGGATAAAATCCATTTTCTCTATCGGACATGTGTCGCTTATAAATACCCGCACACCATGCTTGAGTAATAGTTTGGCGGCAGCTATCCCACTTGAGGCAATACCCAGAACAGCTACATTTTTTGGAATCGGCGTTTCAACAGCCATATTTAAAACTCCTCGAAAACCGTTTCCAGACGAACCGCCCTGGAACCTTTTAACAGCACGATATCTCCCTCGGTAAACATGCATTTTGCTATTTCCACAGCCTGTGCGCTGTTTGAGGCTACCTCAATTTGCCTTACACCCGATGCTGCCTCGGCTACAGTTTGAGCGTATTCACCCACTGTTATCAGTTTTTCGAATCCGGCCCCGGCAAGCTCCCGGCCAAGCTGCTTGTGAAGGCGTAAGGCATACGGACCCAGCTCTTTCATGTCTCCGATGACAGCCGCTTTAACTTTGTTTTGCGCCAGCGCGTTTATCAAAGCGATACTGCACTTCATCGAAGACGGATTGGCGTTATAGCAGTCAACCACAAACACAACCCCACCCTTATGTCTGATACGCCCGCGAAGCGGGTCGGGCTCTACAGCACCCAGCGCATCGGCGATTTCATTCTCCGATATACCTTGCTCTCTTGCCAGATGTATGGCCGGAAGAGCCGAATAGATGAAATGACGTCCGGGCATGCGCAATCTGTATTCGTGATTATCAACCCTAAAACTCATCTCCCCATTTTGCGCGACCAGTTCTTCCGAAACACGTATCGCACACCGTCGACTGTACCCAAAAAACATAGTCTTGTACCCATACTCCCGGGTGCCTTTGACAAGCCGGTTGTCGTCGCCATTTAGCAACAACAGGCCGGTATGCTTAGACAGTCCCGCCAATATTTCAAATTTCGTTTTAGTTGTATTCGTTAAAGTTTTAAACATACCGATATGTGCATATCCAATATTAGTAATAATAGCGATATCCGGCCTGGTAATTCGCGAAAGCCCCTTAATTTCTCCCACGTGATTGGCTGCCAGTTCCACAATCCCGGAAATCATGCCCGTCGTTTTTGGACGTGCTCAAAGCAAGAAATACATATCCCGGAGTAATCTTGCGGGAATCCATCGATATCGCCTTAACAGTCCTGCTAAGCAGACTTTGAGACATGTTTACATCCGCACCAGCCCAGCCTACAAGTTCCGATATTGTGGGATACTTTTTCATTCACGATCTTCCTTCAAGCCGGGCGGTAAGCGAAATTATTTCCTCTCTATCGTCAAAATGCCTGCGAACCCCTTTTACTTCCTGATAGGTCTCATGCCCCTTGCCTGCAACCACCAGTGAATCACCCCTGCGCATCCTGCTCAATGCCGTATATATAGCCTCTCTTCGGTCCTCTACTACCTGATACGAGAAATCAAGGGGTATGCCCTCCAGGATGTCCTTTATTATGCGCCCAGGCTCCTCGCCGCGAGGATTATCCGATGTTATAACCGCCTCATCACAGTATCGTGCGACCGATTGCGCCATCAGAGGGCGCTTTGTTCGGTCGCGGTCGCCGCCGCATCCAAATACGCAAAATAAACGCCCCGTTGTTAGAGGCTGGACTGTTGCGAGAACCTTTTCCAATGCATCGGGAGTATGAGCGTAGTCTACGATTGCGACGGTGTCGGAAGGTCCCCGTACCGCTTCCATCCTTCCCGGTACCACCTTCATGGTTTTAAGGCTTTGGGTTATTTGCTCCCTTGAGATTCCAAGCGCTCGTGCGCCACTATAAAATGTTGCGATATTGTAAACATTGAATTCACCTGCCAGAGGGCACCAGACAGTGTGTTTTTCTTCGTCTTCGATGAAAGTTACTTCGGTTCCCTCCAGCGTACAGAAGCTGTCAACGATACGAATATCGGCATTTCTGTCACGTCCAAACCGTATTACCTTTACATTTGTCAATTCACCTGCTAAACGGTTTCCCCATTTATCGTCGGTATTTATAACGGCAACAGCATTCTTTTTCAGGTAATCGGTAAAAAGCATTTTCTTTGATCTGTAGTAATCCTCCATGGTTTGGTGAAAGTCGAGGTGATCCTGTGTAAGATTTGTCCATAGAGCAAGATCGTACTGAAACCCTGCGACTCGATGAAGAGCCAGTGCGTGGGAAGAGACTTCCATGGCAAGTGCACGCGGCTTAATAAGTGACATTGCCAGTCGAAGAAATAGATCCGAACTTTCCGGAGTGGTTCGAGGTGCCTCCTCAACCGTCTCTCCAAGCACATACTTCACCGTCCCAAACATCCAGGCTTTTTGTTTCCCGTATACCTGTTCGAACAGGTGTTGAAACAAATAGGCTGTTGTGGTTTTGCCGTTTGTGCCGGTCACCGCTACACAAGTTATTTCATCAAGAGATACCCCATGTATTTTTTTGCTGATTAATCCGAGAGCTTTACGTGCATTATCTACCTGTACCCAGGGGGTTTTTCTACCCTTTTGCACTTTCTCGCTTATAATCGCAGATGCCCCGTTTGACACCGCATCATCGATGAATCTTTCACCGTCAACCGTAAAGCCCGGTATCGCTGCAAAAACACTTCCGGGACTTACCCGACGCGAATCATAGGTAATGTGGGTCACCCACGGGTCACCTTCTCCGCCCCGTGATTCCACGGTCACCGCCGATAACAATTCACTCCATTTCATTCCTTGCATTCGATCCGCTGTTTGGTGTTCAATTGGATTCATACTATTAGCCCTCAAATGAGCAGTATAAGGTACACTGAACGCCGCTTTGAACGATTTTGCCGACCGGCGGTACTTGTCTCGTCACCAACCCCGCCCCATGAACCATGGGCACCAGCCCCTCGAGGTTTACCGCATTTATCGCATCAAGTAAATCTTTTCCGATACAGTCGGGAATCACAGTTTCTTGCCGGTCTTCGGAAGCTATGGTGTAAAGAACCAGCAACTGTTCAGATGAAACCTGATCTCCCGGGGTCGGCCGCTGATAAGCGATTCGCCTTTCGTTTCCGAAAATTTCGAATTTAATACCTGAGCTGCTTAAAAGGCCGGCCGCACTGTCTCGATCCATACCACAAACATCAGGAATTTTCACCACCGACTGTTCTTTGGCTCGTGCATCGATGATTGCCTGATCCTTTATGATACGCTCGGCATATTGAAGACGTGGGTGGCTGATAATCTGGCTGAGAATTTTCCTGAAAGCCGGTGCGGCAACCGCGCCGCCCCCCATGCCGTCACGCGGCTCATCGATAACTATTCCACACACAAGTTGGGGATCTTCCACCGGCGCAAATCCAATAAATGATGCCCAGACTTTCTCGTGAGAATAAGATCCGCTGTCTTTGTCAAACTTCTGACCGGTTCCGGTTTTTCCCCCGATGCATATTCCCGGAATTTTCGCTCGCGTTGCGGTACCGTAATCAACCACTTCACTCAACACCTCCCGAAGCTGACGAGCAACACCAGGCTGTATGATTCGGCGCACCTTCTGCCCACTCTCTATGATTCTTTCGTGACCCTCGGAGCTAACAATACGATCACAGATTCGCGGCACCAGCAGTATACCGTCATTGGCGACGGCACAAAATGCAAGCATCATCTGCATAAGTGTAACCGATATTTCCTGGCCTATAGCCATAGTGACCAGTGTTCTCCCGGACCACTGATCGACGGGATGAACGATCCCGTTCTCTTCCCCGGGCAGTGCGATACCGGTCTGAGCCCCAAGACCGAAATCCTTTACGTAGCGGTATAGATCCTGCTCGCCAAGCTTTGCCCCGATTTTGGCAAAACAAACATTACTCGAGTAACTCACCGCCTCGGAAAAAGACATCATTCCTCGAGGCACAACATCACGGATGCGTTCATCGTATATTTCATAGACTCCCCTATTTGCATCCAGAGAGTCGTTTACTCCAACTTTTCTCTCCTGCATTGCGGATGCCGCCGTGATCACCTTGAAGGTTGAACCGGGCTCATAGTTATAAGAAATGCACCTGTTTGAACGCTCTTCCAGAGAATATCCACCGGGCAGATTGGGGTTAAACTCAGGTAAATTCACCATCGCGACAATATCACCTTCCCGTGGATTCATCACAACGGCCATACCACCTTTTGCGCCGAAGGCTTCTACGGCATCCCGCAACACAGTCTCCACGATCTTCTGAACATTCAAATCGATTGTCAAGTAAACATCACTTCCCGCAACCGGCAGTTTATGCGGCATACCCATTCGACTGTATCGATTGTTTCGTCCGTCCTTTTGAAGAATGCTCCAGCCGTTTTCTCCACGTAAAACCCGCTCGTAGCTGTATTCTATGCCGCTTAACCCGTTTCCGTCCTTACCGACATAACCAAGCACCTGACCTGCCAGTTCACCATGCGGATAGAGACGTTTGATGTCCGCTGAATGGTTGCCTGCCCTTTGGGAAGCGTCCGACAGCACCGACGTATTTACGCGAATCAGATCTGGGGTGCTTCCGGCAAGGACCTCTCCGTTGCGGTCTAGAATCGAGCCCCTGCGTGCCTGAATAACTTCCCTGTACCTGGCCTGTTCCCTGCTTCTCTGAGCGTATTGGCTCCCCTTGAGTATCTGAATCTGAAAAAGACGACCAATGATTATAATCATTGAAATCGTCAGTACAGCGCCGATAAATATGAGTCGCAGCTTGAATGTATTCATCTACCCGTTTTCCTGCGAAAGTGATTTGCGAATAACCGCCAGAATCCGCCATCTGGGCAGTGAAAACGAGTTTTTCTTTTCTTTTTTTGGACGAACGATCACGATTTCCCTCGAAGACGGGTAACGCAAAGCGAGTTTTTCTCGTGCGATCTGCTCTATGCGCTCGGTTCGGGATAGCCTCTGACATTCAAGGCGCAGGCGAACCGACTCTTTGTTAAGCACCGAAAGCGAATCGGCTATCTGCTTATTTCGCAGGGCAGTGTTTGTTATGTAAACCTGTTTCCAAACCGTGAATAGAGGCAAAGAAACCACAAGTACCAAAGCCAGAATACAGCAAAGCAGCATTCTAAATGTAAAAATCCCCCGTCGGTCGGAAACCGGCGAATCTTTTGCGGAGGAACTCTTTTGCTCGGCGCTGCGAGCGGCTTTAGTCTGATAACTTTTCTTCATATTTTCTCCGCAACCCGCAACCGAGCGCTCCTGGCACGCCTGTTGTGCTCGATCTCCTTTTCATCAGCCTTAATTGCGCCTCTGCTTACCCGCTTAAGCCATGAAACTTTACCGCACGTACAAACCGGAAGCTGCGGGGGGCAGGTACATGCCTTTTCCGCCTCACGCATAAACCGCTTCACCAGGCGATCCTCCAGGCTGTGATATGAAATAACCACAAGCCGCCCTCCTCTTCTCAGGCGATTTTGAACTTTTCCCAAAAAAGTATCCAGCTCCCAGAGTTCCTCATTAACCGCTATCCTGAAAGCCTGAAACACCTTAGCAAGAACCTTTATTTTCAATCCTGATCCATATTCCTGCACTAGGCATTCGCGTAAATCGGCCGATTTTCGGATAGGATGACGGCGCTCAAAGCGCTTAATCGCAGCGGCCATACGATCGGCATTGCGTACTTCGCCAAATCGGGAAAGGATATGGGCAAGCTGCGACTCATCGGATTGTGCTATAAGCTCGGATGCTTTGACCCCATCCCGCCCCATGCGCATATCAAGCTCAGAATCCTGCAAATATGAGAAACCACGCTCGGCGGAATCGATCTGATGAGACGACACCCCCAAATCAGCCAATATTCCGTCGACCCGATCAATATGGTGGCTTTGAAGAACTATATCGAAAGCAGAAAACCGGCTCTTCTGGACGATTACCCGCGCTTTGGACTCTCGCCTAACCGACCGGGCCAGATCAATCGCAGCCGGATCTCTATCGATTCCAACCGCCGTCCCTTTTTCCGATAGACCGGCAACTACTGCAGAGAAATGTCCACCACCGCCAAGAGTAACATCCACATACACACCGTCGGGCTTAATGGCCAGGGCCTCCAGCGATTGCTTTAGCATGACAGGTACATGATAGTTTGGATTATCCATACGGCGCTATTTCATTCCCGTTTCGATCGATTGAAAGAAAACCTGATCAAAATCATCCCCGGCCCCGATGTACTCTTCGAAACGGCCGGTTTCCCAAATCTCTATATGCCCCCGTTTTCCGATTAGTGTCACATTCTTCTTTATTCCCGCAATTTCGAGTTGCTTGGGGCTAAGCATTATTCTGCCCTGGCTGTCCAGACAGCTCTCCGAAACCGTGCTGTAAAGCAGACGCTGAAATTTGACCGTCTCCGGTGTTTGAGGCATTCTATCCACCTCATCCTCATACCGCTCCCAGGCATCCAGCGGGTAGGCACGAAGACAGCCACCGGGCGCACGGCAGATTACGAAGGTCTCACCAGCCTGGGGAGCCAATGCCTTGCGAAATTTGGCAGGGATATTAAGCCTGCCTTTAGCATCGATGGAGTAGTCAAACCTGCCGCGGAATCGGGACATTCACTTTCCCCCACAATTACCCACAATTAAACACCATTACCCATAGAATAGTTTATTAAGGAGCCGAAATCAAGTTTTTTTTTGTTCCTTATGCGGACAAAATAGTGCAATTATCTCTATAATCAATGGCTTACGATTAAGAAGCCGCGTATCTTGTATGTTGCAGGTATCGACACACAACATTTTGTTACTGAAGCGGTTTAATAGGGTTAAAAAGATCCTAAATGAATGTTTTTCCAATAAGCGGTCTTTAAAAGAGGCCTTGGGCGAGGCAAAAAGAGGTCAGACTAACCGGTTGCCGAACACCGATTTGCCGCGTTTAGGAAAGTAAAGCGACAGTTAAAAAGAAAGGGGTCAGAGGCAGGATTCCATGGTCGACAAAGGCACGCTTTTTTGGGCGCATCAATCGTCTATCTTTTTTTTCTTGATTCCTGAATTCTCCGGCTTTGCGGATTTAGGCAGAGAAGGTATTCACGGGTCAAAGCTCTGGGAGCAGAAGCCGGCACGGATTGAATTTCCGCATCTCTAAGGTTTAAGCGCTTTGCTTTTTCCCGGCAACATCCAGAAGATTTAATGTATAAAGAAGCTTTTTGTTTTTATCACGAATGAAGATTCTCATCAGTTCCTCATCTATAAACCAGCTAAGCGGCATCGAGAGTTCGGGTTCAAAAGAGAAATCCTTGGCCAAAATTTTTTGTTCCAGCTCAGAGGCGAAATCCTCCAAAACGTAAATCGCGATATCCTCCATTGGAGCGCAGCAGAAGATATTGCTTTGGGCATCACGCATGCGTTCCTGCTTTTGCCCGACTGACAGCCTTGTTGTTTCTAAACCGGCCTCGAAGCGTTTAAGAAGTTTGGAGTGGAGTATATAAAGGTATGAATCGAAGGAGAAGGTTGAAGTGTTTGTGTCGCAAAAATGATACAGCGCGGTTGTAGAAAGGTAGAGAATCAGATTTTTCTCGGCGAGAGTGTACGAATTCTGCCCAAACAACTCAACGGCCGCCCGGGGGTTTTCGCACCTGCTTGAGTCAACCAGATAAGAGCGGATCGCCGGATATTTGGCAAGTTTTATAGTTGCCGCGATTCTTTCCTCTGTATTGATCCGCGGTTTACAGCCTCTAAACTCTTGCGCTGTTATTCCCAGCGCCCCGGCAAGCAGCTCCACCGCCTGATCATCGATTGAGTCGGGCTCTTCGATGCTTCTTATTAAAGCCGCCGGTACATTGAGCCGAAGGCTAAGCTCCTCAATCGAAATTCCGCTACTTTCCCTGCTGCGTTTCAGATATTGAGATAAAGACACGAAGCTCTCCCTTCCCTAAGCCGTTCATCTCATTATACAACAGTTTTCATACCTTGTCGTTTGTTTTCTCATTTATTGGTTTTCGGAGAGCCGCCGGCATGTCATTTGTTACTCTTACTGAAAGGAGCTGTCAGGGAAGGAGTACTTTTTTATGAAATACTCTGAGCTGTTACTGGGAGACGGTGTAGAGTCTACGGAAGCTCGGCTGTATCTGGTACCCGACAGTAAACGAGGGGTTATTCTTGTGGGAGGAATCGGGGGCGACTGGGACACTCCCGCCGATGCGCTCTACCCAAAGCTGGGGATGGAGTTGACACATACAGGCATAACCGTTATGCGTGTGCGCTACCGAGATCCTCACGATTTGACCGGTTCGGTGCACGATTCGGTTGCGGGCTGTAACTATCTGCAGGGTCTTGGAATCAGCACCTTAGGTCTGGTGGGACATTCCATGGGCGGGGCGGTTGTCATCCAAAGCGCACTGCGAAACGAGGCGGTTCGTGCGGTAGTAGCTCTTTCCACTCAAACCTACGGGGCGCAGGCGGTGGATAAGCTTGGTGATCGTTGCGCGATTCTTCTGATCCACGGCCGCAACGATTCGGTTTTGCCCCCGACCTGTTCAAAACATGTTCATTCTCTGGCACACGAGCCCCGTAAACTCGTAATCTATAATGGAGCGGATCATTCACTCGATTCGGTTTCAGATATGGTTAAATCCGAAGTGCTTCAGTGGTTTTCACACTATCTTCGGGCTAAAACAGCTTGAAAGGAGGGAATTATGGAATCGGTTTACAGCGTATTTGAAGGATTTGGGAATGCCCGTACGGCACTGGATCGTCTGGTAAAGGCAGGGGTTTTGCCTGAGGAGATAAATGTAATCGTTCAGGAAGACGCCGTCAAGACAAGTGCAACGGATGTTTCCCGTGAAGGTGCCCAATCAGAGAAACAAGGCCCATACAGTGGTGAGAAGTTAGGTTTTCTGGACCATTTTCTTGCCGAGCGACATCCTGTTCGTTTTCCCGATCAGGGAAGGATGTATTTCGCGGGTAACAGAATCGAAGAGATCGCTCAGATCATAACCACCGAACCTCAGGGAGCCAAAACAATCACCTCTATTCTCAACAAGGCGGAAGTTCCTCATGACCTTGTGGAGTATTATGCCGATCAGATTGAGCATGGTGATGTATTTATCTGGACTCAAAGCAGCTCCATTTCGGCTAAGGAAATTCGGGAGATTATGCACGAGCATAAGGGTGCAGAGATGATTACCGTCAGGACTTAAAAAGTTCCGATCTTCTTTTTCAGGAGGTTTTTGAACTATGGTATTAGACACGTTACATGATTTATTGGAGATGGAATTGTTTGATCTGTACAGCGCCGAGAAACAGATTGAGCAGATTCTGCCCAAACTGGCCAATACGGCTGCATCACCAGATCTGAGGGATGCTTTTGAGGATGATTTACGCGTAACTGAACAGCAACTGAATCGTCTCGATCAAATTCTTGAAATGCTTGATCTTAGCCCGGATGAAAGGGTGAGTTCGGGAATGCAGGGCATGATTGGTGAGCTTGAGCGGATATTGAGCGAAGAGGCCGAGCCGGCGGTGAAGGATGCCGCCATGATAGCGTCGGTACAAAAAATAAAGCACTATCAGATAGCGGCTTACGGTTCGGCGAAAACCTACGCCCATGATCTGGGACTCAAAAATATCGAAAAACTGCTCAGGCGTACACTGGAGGAGGCGAGCAGTACCGATAAACATCTTACTCGCATCGCTCAAGGCGGTATTTTCAGCACCGGAATAAATCAGGAAGCACCCCTATGAGAAAGAAATGCGGGTTTAACCGCCCGCTTTCTTTTCGACTCCTTTAATCGCTCCAGCCGCCTACATCACTTTTGACTTTCACATCAGAAAAACCGATCGATTCTCTGCTTCAATCAATCGTTTTAGTCTTCCAATTAGGTATCTTTATCTTTTTCATCCATGCAGATTCATTCGATATCGGTACGCAAATTGCCGTAATCAAACGAAAGATGTAATTCAGCACACTAAAAGAGGGAAGAAAGGGGTTTTATGCCGGGTATGGGACAGACTCGTGTCGGAGTGTATGTGGATGCGGCTAATCTTGCGCGAAATGGTGGTTTCGGAGTACGCTATGATGTGTTGCGGGAGTTTGCATGTCATGGTCAGGCCGAACCGATTCGACTTAACGTGTATGTCAGCTTCGATCCGGAACGCGCACGCCACGATACTGCTTACAGGGACGGCCAAAACGGGTTTTACTCACTTCTTCGCGACCTGGGTTACAAGGTAATACAGAAGAATGTCAAATGGTATATAGATGAAAACGGTAACAGGTTCGGAAAGGCCAACGCGGATCTGGATATGGCGGTTGATGCGCTGCTTCAATCGGAAAATCTGGACAGGGTTCTACTGGCTACCGGGGACGGGGATTTTGTTCGAGTTGTGCAGGCCCTTCAAAACAAAGGCTGCAGAGTAGAGACCCTTGCGTTTGAAAATGTATCATCGGATCTGCGCCGGGAAGCCGACACTTATGTTTCGGGCTATCTGGTTCCAAACCTGCTGCCTACGCAAGCGGGTAAAGCCGCTAATGCCTGGGGTGAAGCAGGCTCGCGCGTACGCGGAATTTGTTATAATCATACGGGCAAAGGATACGGTTTTTTACGCTTCATCAGAGAGATCAAACAGGGTCTGTGGCGAATAGATTCACGACAGGAAGAGTCTCCTTACGAAAGTGTTTTCTTTCATGATTCTATTCTACCCGAAGGTGTAAGCCCTTCGGATCTTCCCAGCAGACACCTGGTTTTCGAATTCGACTTGATGCTGGGCGAAGGTCGCACCCAGGGCATGCAGGCTCATAACATGCAGCTGGTGAGCCCCAAGAGTGTGAGTCAGTTCAGAAACAGCGACCTTATCGTTGAGGGAAAGAAAGGCTGACAATTATTTGAACCCGAAGACTAAAGCCCACGACTGCTGTTTTCCAACCGGATAAAACTATGCGAAAAAACCTGTACTTCATACTACTGATACTTTTCTCTGTTCTTCACCCGGGGCTCAGGGCCGAGGATTCATATACGATTTCCCTTTTTGCAACCTCCTTGCCCCGCGACAGTATTCTCGGTAAGATTCCACAGTCGGTGGAAATTCAAAAACCCCTCTCGCCCGAACAGATATTGTCGCCCTCAAAACCGAAAGCCGGATCTTTTATCATAAGGCACAAGATATCGGACAATACGTACGGGCTGTTCCACGGCAAGATCTCACTTCCGCAGGGCAAAAACACTTTTTTTTCGTTTTCCTATCCCCAAAGTCTTACATTCGAGCAAATATTGAGAACCAAGATTTTTTCCGGTCTAACAGACGAGAGTGATTCGGATATTAATCCGATAATATTCGGCAGCGATCGCATTTACCTTATAGGTACGCAAACGGCTCGGGTAAATATAGAGGATTATTGGATCGAACTGTCCAGTTTCGCATCGAAATCAGGAGCTTTGTTTATCGAATCCGAACCATCGGATGCGCATATCTTGATCGACGGTAAACATACCGATCGGACGACACCGGCGGTGATTGAGGGTATCAGTGCGGGTGAACATACGGTTGAGGTCAGTATACCCGAGTATCTCTTTTCGAGAAAAAAAGTAATGGTTGCCCCCGACTCCATGATCACGGTTTCATTTAAATTAATCTCTTCCGTGGATACGGCCTATATTGAGGGTACTTTAAGACTTGGTGTGCTTGCGCTTCCGGAACCCCCTATCCGGGCGCCTTTTTTTGTTGATGGTAGGGAAACGAGTGGGAATCAGGTGACCCTTAACGAGGGTAAGCACCGAGTACAGTGGCACGGCGGAGAGCGCTACAGCTCGCTTGACACCGTAGTTGAGGTCTTTCTTGGAAAGGTAACCAGTTTCGATTTTAATCCTATACGGCTTACCGGATCAATCAAGCTTATTCCGAGTCCGGCTGATGCTCAAATTTTTCTAGGAGAAGATCTTTTGGGCTATGGTGTTCAGAAAAGAACATTGCCCACAGGTCAATACAGTTTCACGTTGAAACGAAAGGGATATTACTCTAAGAGTCTTGATGTTGCGATCTCGCCCGAAGACGTAAAGCGCAAGGAGGTAAGCCTGGAGGTCGTTCCCGACAGGGACGACGACGGTTTCCTTGACAGTCTGGATAAATGCCCCGATGAGTACGGGCTTTACGGAGGCTGTCCGAAGCCGCCGTTTTCGGAAGCCGCCAAACTCAACGCCAGAAGAATCCTTCGGAACATGCGTGAAGATCCACTCAGTCTTTCCATAAATTCATTTTCCTTTCTGTACAGACAACCTACAAACAAACGTTTTCGCCACGCTCTTTCATACTTTTCGGACGGAAAAAACTATTTAAATAATCTTAAAGGTATATCGGTAGGCAACAGCTACACCTTTTCCATGCATGGCTTTATCGCGTCACTTAATTTGGGCCAATGGAACTCTGGTCTTCTATACGAAAAAGGCGACACCCTGAAGATACAAGGCAAATCCGGCACCGGATATGCAGTTGTGTACGACTCAATTTCTGGCCTAAACCCCATGATCGTAATACCAAGCACGGCTTTGTCCGCAGGTGTACATTTCATAACAAATTGGTTCAATTTCGGTTATCTTCTGGGATATCAGTGGGAAGATATTGTATTATATGATTTGACAGTTATAGAAACGGGGGAGCGTACAAACGTTCGATTCAATAATGATTGGTGGTTTCATACATTTCTCCTGGAGACGGAGTTCGCCATAGGAGAGTGGTTCTCCCCCACCCTGTATACATCTTTTTCTTTACCGTTAGGATCCCGTTCGCGTACCGGGTGGCACGTTTTTGAAACCGGTATTCGTTTCCGATTCACTCCTTCGACAATACGCAAACGAACAGAAAAGTATACCCACAAATACTCAAAGGAAAGCGATGAAGATGATTGATTTTTCTCATGAGTTGAAAATCAGACTGGTAAAGCCTTTACTACTGACACTATTTTGCTTACTTCTTTTGAATTGCAGCGGTGGGTTCGGCGGAGATTCCGAAAACGCGAGCGAATTCGATAACCCGCTGTTTCATAACGATACTACCGGAAATTTAAAGTGAGTTGAAGAATCACCCCGGGGCTTTTATTTTATACACACTAAGATAACGAAACGCTGTATATTTTACCAGACGGTTACTAAGGAAAGTCACTTTCGTCTGAAACTAACCGCCTATAGTTTCCCGTATTTTTTACTTCTATCGATTCATGTAAATATTCGTTAAAACAGGAGTATCCATGCATGTGTTCGTCCCAGGGCGCATCTGTCTTTTCGGCGAGCATACCGATTGGGCGGGTCAGTACAGGTCACTAAATGCAGATCTGGAAAAAGGCCTGACCCTGATTACCGGTACGGATCAGGGCATATATGCTTACGCGCGGCGGCATCCAACCGATCTCGTTTACTGTCCGACCCTTGATGACGGTACACGTCCGGGAGCTGTCAAGATACCGGCAAGAAAAGAAATTCTTTTGAGAGAGGCGCATAAAGGGGGCTTTTTCAGCTATGTGGCCGGTGTTGCCTATCACCTACACTCGGATTTTGATGTAGGGGGGATTTCTATCGACAATTATAGAACCGATCTTCCGGTCAAGAAGGGACTCTCTTCCAGCGCAGCCGTTTGCGTGCTTACCGCACGGGCATTCAATAAGATTTACAATCTGAACATGAGTACAGAGCAGGAGATGGAATACGCCTATCGGGGAGAAATCACCGCATCATCACGCTGTGGACGCATGGATCAGGGATGTGCTTTTGGAAACAGGGTGATAATGATGAGTTTTGACGGGGATCGGATAGATGTTAAGGAGATCAAGGTATTGGATGATTTCCATCTGGTGATAGTAGACCTGCATGCCCATAAAGACACCAGAGTGATTCTCCAGGAGTTGAATCGATGTTATCCTCACGCCGAAAACGATATACAAAGAGGAGTTCAGTATTATCTGGGACCGCTCAGCATGCAAATCACGCAGGATGCAGTCAAGGCGATGGAGTCGGGAGATCGAAAGAGGCTCGGGATGCTGATGGATGAGGCTCAGAGGCTGTTTGATCGGTACGTTCAACCGGCATGCCCCTCACAGCTGACCGCACCTGTTTTGCATGATATTCTCTCGTTTCCGGCCATTCAGCCCTATATAATGGGAGGCAAGGGAGTTGGTTCGCAGGGGGATGGTACCGCTCAGTTTCTTGCCAAAGATGAAGAAGCCCAGCACAGGATAATCGAAATAATGGAGAATAAGCTGGATGTATCATGCCTGAAACTAACCGTCCCAAAGAATCTATAACCGCCAAAAGAACCGAGGTATATAGATTCTATAACTTTCCTAACATTGTTACGAACGATTATTTTCATACGTAATACAGATGAATTTCACTTTTTTTCAGATCAGAGTGCCTGAGTATGTACCGAGAGATATTCGCTTCGGGAAGCCTGAATTTCACAAGGCAGAATTCCAAGAAGATATGCCTCTCGGCAATGGTATTACCAAGAGACTGATTCAGTCGAGAGGAGGAGATGGGTATGATGTGGGGTTTTTTTGATCCGATGTACCTGATGTTTGCGATTCCCGGGCTTATTCTTGCCATGATTGCGTCGTTTATGACAAAGAGTACCTTCAATAGGTACTCCCGTGTGGCCTCTCAGACGGGCCTGACCGGAGCGGAGGCGGCCCACAAGCTTTTGTCTTCCGCGGGAATACACGACGTGAGTATTGAGCAGGTGCAGGGTTTTCTCAGCGATCATTATGATCCCACGGCCAGGAAGCTGCGTCTGTCGCCCAAGGTATACGGCAGCAACAGTCTTTCAGCTATAGGCGTGGCGTGTCATGAGGCTGGGCATGCGATTCAACATGCATACAAATTTGCGCCGCTTCACCTGCGCACGGCACTGGTGCCGGCGACTAATTTTGCGAGTAATATTTCTTATTTTG
>CAZPHU010000043.1:0-30486 GCA_964586285.1 uncultured Fibrobacterota bacterium
CTGTACGACTATGATGCAGGTCTTTTCCGTATCCTCGTGCGGCTGCATACCAAATTTACGTCTTAATTCAATTACAGGTATTACTTTCCCCCTCAAGTTAATAACTCCTCGGACAGATTCGGGAGTCTTGGGAACCCGGGTTACATCCTGCATCTGTATTATTTCTTGAACCTTCAGGATCTCAAGGCCATACTCTTCCTCTCCCAGTTTGAACGTAAGATATTTTCCTTTCAGGCGCTGCCCTATCTCAGTCACCTTCTGTTCGGATTTTACGTTTTCATCAATCACATCAGACATAATACCTCCACTGTATATGTGAGTTTATTTATTAGGAACAAGTAACTTGCTTTTCATCAGCCATTTTAATGACTCCACCTACATCCACAATCAAACTGACAGTTCCATCATTCATTATCGCTCCTCCGGTAAGACCCTGAACATCACCGACACCTTCTCCCAGACTCTTAACCACTACCTGCTGCTGATCAAGTATCTCATCAACAAGAAACCCGGACTTCTTCCCCATTACATCCTCCACAATAAGCACGATGCCCTCCGTACACGAAACTGTCTGGCGGCAGTTATCGAATATTGTTCCCAACCTGATGATTCTGATAAGCTCACCTCGAACTTTTATTACCTCGCCCCTGTTTGCAACGGTCTCAATCTGCCCACTAACAGGACGCAAGGATTCGATTATTGAAAGGGTAGGTATTATATAACGCTCATTATTCAATCTTACAATCATACCATTGATTATGGCCAATGTCAGCGGCAATCGAATAGTAAAAAGTGTTCCCTTACCTTTCTCCGATTGAATATCTACCGCTCCCCTGAGCATTTCAATATTTCTTTTGACGACATCCATACCCACACCTCTACCCGATATGTCGGTAACCTGTTGTGCGGTAGAGAAGCCCGGCATGAAAACAAACTGCAAAATTTCTTTGTCGGAGAAATTTTCATCTTCTTTACAAAGCCCTTTATCCTTTGCTTTCCGCAGTATAATTTCCGGGTCCATTCCCTTTCCATCGTCTTCAATCTCTATGAATACATTACCTGCTTTGTGATATGCCCTTAGAGTAACAGTCGCCTTACGAGGCTTACCGGCCGTCTCCCGGTCTTCCGGGGCTTCAACACCATGATCCAGTGCGTTTCTTATCATGTGTATAAGAGGATCTCCAATGTTCTCTACAACAGATTTATCCAGTTCCGTATCTTCGCCTTCAGTAACAAATTCGATCTCTTTTTCGCACTTTCTTGATAAATCCCTGACCAGACGAGCCATTTTTTGGAATGTCCCTTTTATACTCACCATGCGTAAAGACATGGACAGCTCCTGAATCTGGCGCATAATCTGTGTCGCACGTGCGATCTTCTTTTCCAACCCTAAATCGTTAATTCCTTTCATTACATTATCGGCATATACCATTGACTGAGCTATCACAGCCTCTCCGATGCTGTCTATAAGCTGGTCAAGTCTATCCACAGGAACGCGGATGGTTTCTTCAATATTCTTAGTCTGCTGAGCAGCCCTCTGACTGGCCAGTGCACCGGCGATCGAACGTGAGCCGGTTTTCCTATTTGAGACAAGAATCTCTCCAATTTTTCTTTTATCTCCCCCTTTTTGGCTTTCTAAGGCGCTTTCGATGTCTTCCGCTTTTACTTTCCCTTGCCGAATAAGAATCTCTCCCAATTTCCCCTTTTGAGCCTTTATGGGGTTACTATTTGCGAAAGCTTCCGGTGAAGACAATTTTTCACAGATACTCTTCAATTCTCCAGGCTTTTCCCTCGACTCACCAATTGTTGCCAATTCTACGTTTTCCACCAGCTTGCGTAGGACGTCCATGGATTCCAGAAGTAAATCGATATGAGCCGCTGATAGAAGCAGCTTATCATTTCTGGCAAGATCCATCAGATGTTCTATACAATGCGCAAGATGGCTGATGTCGGTTAATCCAAGAAAGCCCGCTACTCCCTTTATTGTATGACAAGCCCTGAAAATTGTATTCATTTTTTCATGGTCACGAGGATCGCTTTCCAGCTCAAGCAGAAGAGGTTCTGCAGCGTCAAGATGTTCACGCGATTCAGCGATGAAATCTCCCATTAGTGAAGCATCTCCGCCAAAAGCCTGTTCTCCCTTCACCGGTACATTCGATTCCTTTTCTACCAGCTTTTCCGATTCCGGCGTAATCTCTTTTTCCTGAGTCGATTTGAGTTCGTGCGGAAGAACATATTCCTTTTCATTCTCGGTTATGACGCAGCTTTGTCCATTTGACAGGGCTGTCAGTTTTGAGGAAAGTAAATCCTTTAGGCGTAGAGCTGTTTCAGTTGAAAAATTGCCTTTGACCAGCGATTCTTCTACCTGATGAATGAAAGATGAAAAATCATTGAGACTTAAAACCCCAAATTCACCTTTCCAGGTGTGAAGAATTCCCTGGATCATTTGCCTCGCATTTACATCGTTTTTTTCAAGATCCAATGCATATCCTTCAAAGTCTTCAAGCACGCTCTGCTGATGGGCGGCAAATCTTGTGAGTAGCTCTGCTATATCTTTATCATCATTCGAAGATTCTCTTGCAGGTTCTTCGTTTACTTCCCGAGGTTTTTTCTCATCGGGGCTGTCGGGTAAATCTTGAAGTAACTCTTCGAGTCCGCCATTTGCAGATTCAATACACTGTCCGAGTTTTGCGACACCGCCTTCAAACGACGTCTCTTCCATAATCATATGTTGAATTAATTGAGCCGCCCGCTCGGCCATGGATACCAGCGCACCGGGGATGTCTTTCAGAGAAGATATTTCTTCAAAGTGTTGCATTATATCCGTCAGAAGAGATAAATCGCTTTTGTTTACGAGCGGGTATTTGGCCGCAATTGCGTTCATCAGGCCGGCTACTTTTTCTATATTCTCATTCATGGTTTGCTTTTACTCCTCGGGTCGGCTTGTTCTTTGAAAGCAACAACTTTTATTTCAATCCAAATGAGTTGTACCAACGATCAACCCTTTCAACTGCACAATTCACAATTTTCAGTAATAAAGAAATGTCTGTAAACGGTTTTGTGATGTAATCAAAGGCTCCTGCTTCAATACATTCAACAACGTGAGCCATGGAAGAAAATGCCGTCATCACTATGATATTGCATAAAGGATTAATCCTTTTTATCTCCCCAATCACCTCACTCCCATGCATTTTCGGCATTAACACATCTACTAAAGCAATATTAACATGATTCTCTCGGTATTGCTGTAATGCATCAATTGGATCTGTATATCCAGTCGTTTCAATGCCGGAGCGTTTGAAAATAGTTTTCAAAGATCTTATGATGATTTCTTCATCATCAATTATCATTACCTTATTGGACATTCAGTATACCTCCAAGCTGTCTTTTGTTGAAGAACCTGTTATAAACATGCATTTGTGATTATTCTTTTAGAAATTTCGCCAAGATCATTGATGTTGAAGGGTTTTATAAGAAAGTATGCCGGGCCGTGTTTTCGAACGGCTCTTTCAACTTCGAGTGAATTATCCCCCGTCACTATAATTACCGGCACAAAAATATTTCGATTCCTTAGTTTTTTCATTATCTTATCACCAGTTATTCCAGGTAAATGATAATCGACAACCGCCAGGTCAGTTGGTTCGCGGCACAGTGATAAAAGGCATTCTTCTCCATCCTTTACGGTTCTAATATGACAGCCATGATTCAGAAAAAAACCGGAAAGAAGTTTTCTGAAGAAATAATCGTCATCAGCTATTAGTATTCTACTCATATTCTCCATCCTTAGATAGTGAATTTGCAGTTACTATCAAATTACATACCGTTTTTCTTTCTATTTGATTTTACCATAGTTACGTTAATACGAGTATTCATTTAATGATTACCGGATTCTAAATCGTATACTTATAGCTACACATTTGCCTTCTTTTTATTATCCTCGGAGGCAGATACTTCTCTATTATCTTCTATAAGTATTGTTTACAAGATTTAAACAGTTTTTATTCACGTGTATGCATTCTGATACATGTTTACATGCTTTTTTTTTAATTCGCCGTGTTTTCCCTTTTTCCCGGCTATGACAAACATCCGCTTGGGTGTATACCTAAATACACACCTTTACACCCGATAACCGTTTGTCATTGCCTTTTGCGCTGTATAATACTATAATATTATTCATAACGTTCAAAAACGGCTTGTTTTGACATCCTCATTTAGGGGATGAAGTAAAAAGGCGAACTAAACATTCATTCGATATCGAGACAAAATGTTAAGCATTTACTCAACGGAAGTTCGAAATAATTCCATTCTTTTAGTTGAAGATGATTCTGTTACACAGATGTTTATGCGAAGAATCATCAATAAAGCGGGTTATTCGATATTTACGGCATCAAACGGTAAGGAAGCTTGCGAGATGTTTTCAAGAAGCCGTTTTGGGCTTGTATTGATGGATATACAAATGCCTGTACTTGACGGTATTGAAGCTTTCAAGATAATGAGGAACGCCGAAAAGAAAATGCACTCATATACGCCAATAATAGCAGTTACGGCAAACACCGGGATGGCTAACGAATGTTTGGATTGCGGTATGGATGGTTTCTTGTCCAAACCGGTATCAATACCTCAACTTCATAAAGTAATATCCGAGCATGTCGGCAATAATAATGCTGAAAATTTAATAAATGACATCAAGGAAAACCAAAAAAAAACAGCGGTCCCGACAAATGAATACAAAAGACACTATCTAAAAGCGCTCTCGGGGCTTGCCGACGATTCGGATCTCTTTTATGATCTTATTAACATTCTGCTGGAAAGATGGCATATAATCTCAAATAACATTTTGGATGGATATAAAGAGGGCAATGCTGAAAAAACGGCAGCTGCTCTACATACTTTAAAAGGTTCGGTTGGTTTATTTGGAAGCGAAGGCTTTAATGAAGAAATAGCCTCCTATATTGAAACTGCCCGCTGCGGAATACTTCCTGACAAGAAAGCCTGTATCAGCAGAATAGCCCTGGAACTGGATTACATTTCCGGATTAAAACGCTACCACGAAATGCATACGAATCGTTGATTCGGTTTAGACATTAGTTTCAAACAAGCGGGAGTATACGCGGCAAACCCTATTATACTCCCAACTTTTCTTTAAGAGCTTCCGGCGTGAAGGGTTTGACAATATAATTATTTGCTCCTGCTTTTAGTGCTTCCACTACTTTGGTCTTCTCGGATTCGGACGTGCACATTATAATTTTAACATCTTTATAGGACGCATTGGATCTGACTTTCTTGAGCAAAGTTATTCCATCCATAACAGGCATATTCCAGTCAAGGAATACAACATCCACCGGCATATTTGCCTCAAGCTGCTTTAATCCTTGTTCACCGTCTCCGGCTTCATGAATGTCGGAAATACCCAAATTGCCGAGCTGTGTCTTTTGAATCCTTCGCATTGTTGCCGAATCGTCAACTAATAATATTTTCATTTTTCCCTCCGGGAGAATATCTTATTACATGAGTCAATTTGTTTTCAAAGAAACTTCCATACAGAAGTCTCCTAAAGGAGATTTAAAAGGTACAATAATCGTTTGTGCACCAGTAGGAGAATTAATGATATGATTTCTTCCTACAATTACGTTTGGAAGTGAAATTGACAATTTATATTTTACCAAATCTTTTTTCGCATACCCTGCAATTATATTTGCCAACTCCCCTATTCCGTCGGTCAATTCAGGTCCAATGATTTTAATTTCTATTCCAAGCATTTTGGAAACCACCCGTAAGGCAACAATCTTGCTGAAACTCAGTGCAATGGTCCCCTGGGCATTTCCCGACAACCCTATTATGCCGGATACATCATATGTAGGATACGGATTGGTTTTCAGCGCAACCTTGCCTGGATGTATTTCTGTATTAAACATCGTTTTAAACGTGCTTATCGTGGATGATATAAAAGGGTTTACATATGAAACATCCATCACTGCTCCTCTGAAATCAACCGTAAGGCTCTGAAAACCAAATTATACTCTTAACTTCCGCATTATGCCATGATTTTTTTATATTATTTGCTTTGTTGCCTGTAATGATCTGGGTCAATATTTAAGGCACGCAGTTTTTTTATTAAATTAGGACGATACATACCGGTTGCTTTTGCCGCCCGGTTTAGATTCCCCTCATATCGCTTTACCAGCCTGGTAAAAAAATCGTTCTCAAAAGCTTTTACTGCCTTTTCTTTTGCTTGCATGTAAGGTTCCGTTTTTTCGACGTTCTCTATATCGGTGTCGATCACATTTTTTAAAACAGACATATTTATCCTGCGTGATCCTCTTGAGAAATGACACAACATGGATAGTGTATGCTTAAGCTCACGTACATTACCCTTCCATTCCCTTTCCACCAGATACGACATAGCATCTGCAGTAATACCGAAAACTTTCTTTCCATGTGAATTTTCAGCTATAAACGCTTTTACTAAAGATGGAATATCCTCTTTTCTTTTCGCAAGAGGCAGAGTTTTTACTACGGCTGCCTTTAGCCTGAAGTACAGATCTTCTCTAAATGCCCCCTCTTTAATCATGTTTTCAATATCACGATTAGTTGCGGAAATGATCCGCACGTCGGCAGTTTGGGTACTGTTTTCGCCGATTCTTCTGAATTCGCCGGTATCCAGCACACGCAGAAGCTTTGCCTGCATATCAAGGGAAAGTTCTCCAACCTCATCGAGGAAAAGTGTTGAATCCTGAGCACTTGCAATTATTCCATGTTTTGCAATTTCGGCTCCCGTAAAAGCACCGCGAGTATATCCGAAAAACTCCGCCTCCTCTAAATGTTTCGGTATTGCCGCACAATTAATTGTTATCATAGGATGCTTTGCTCGTCTGCTGCATCGATGAATGGCTTGCGCCACGAGCTCTTTTCCCGTCCCTGAGGGACCACATATGAACACAGGAAATTCGGCTGGGCCTATACGAGCTATTTGCTCACGTAACTTTATAGTAGGAGATGACATACCTATAATACCCAGGGTATTGTCATCGGGTTCGGCACCGGTTTGGGAGTATTTTTTATTCTTTTCCAAAGCCGCAAGAACCGAAAAATGAAGCTGCCTGACGGTAAAGGGCTTTGTAAGAAATTCCGCATCCAAATCTTCAGCAAAAATTATGTGTTCTTTTTTGGGAAAACCGGTGATAAAAATTACAGCTGTGTGACTTTTTTGTTTTCGAATGTCACAAGCCAGTTCGATACCGGATTCGTCTTTCAACAGGATGTCTGTAATAAGAACATCACAGGGGTTGTTCTCCGCAATCCGCATAGCCTCTTTTTTGTTCCCGGCACTGTGAACGTCCCATTCATTACAGGTCAAAGCATCGCAAATGAATCCGCGCAGAGTGTCTTCATCATCAACAACAAGGATTTTCGATTTTTTTTTAGGATCAGTTCTCATTAATCAGGCTTTATCTATGGGATACCTAAGTGCTTAAATACTAAACGCCTGTAAATTTTAGCGTTTTTTTAATGTGAATGCAACAAAAAAACCTGAGATAGGTATAAAAAATAGACTAATCGGAAAGTAAATTAGATGAAGGGTAGGTCTTGTGATCCGGGAGCAGAGTCAAGGGTCAAAATCATATCTGTTTTGTCCACTTCCTTTTCCGCCTTCTCGAAAAGAGAGGAAACCATATCTTGAGAAATACCTATGCTTTCCCATACTTCTTCTCCAAAAGAGTCGTATGCTCCTTCAAAGGAGCCGAGGCGTCCGTTACAAAGTACGTACTCTGCAAGAGCGGTTATGTAGGTGATGTATCGATAATTCTGCGGGCATCTATGTGGTTCATGATGGTAGCGAACCGCCGCGATTGCCGAGGGCGGCAATTTCCAGAATTCCAGCAGAGCACTTCCTATCATCGCATGATTTTCTCGCTTCAAGACGTCACTTTCAGCCTGCAAAAAAGACTTTTCCGCAGAAAGGGCCTGCCGAAATATTTGTGAAAAATGCTCGTGAAAGAATTGATCCTCGATGAGGATACCTATGTCGTGAATAAGTCCGCAAATAAACAGATTTTGTTTTTTGGACTCATTTATTTCTATTGTAGACAGATCTGCTATGATATTGGACAGATAGGCCGCACATAATGAATGCCTCCAGAAAGACTTATGGTCCAATTCATGTTTCTGATGTGGAAAGCTACGTATCAGACTGACGGCTTGAGAAATGTTGCGAACTTCATTAAAGCCAAGGCGTGCTACAGCCAGGGAAACCGATGAAATTCTACGATTACTGGGACCATAATATGAAGAATTCGCGACTTTAAGAATTTTTGATGCCAGCGGGGGATCCTGTTCGATTATTCTGGCAAGCATGGTAGCATCACTTGTATCACTTTGGACAAGTGACTGAATTTTCAAGACAACTTCCGGTAAAGTAGGAAGCTCCGGAATTTGCCGCAATTGAACAAGAAGGCTCATTACATTCCTCCGTGAAAAGCTACCTGAAAAGTGCGACTACACGTAATAGAGCCATTGGATGCCTGGCAAAAACACGTGAGAAAACCCTGATGTAGCTCAAATTTTCCGATTTAATACCCGCGAGAGATTCCGCAATTTTTTCTAAATCCACATCATCAAACTGCTGTAACAACAGGTTTTTCAGCTTATGGGTTCGTTTTTGCTGTTTACCGAAAGTGCCTGCCCACTTTTTCTCGTATTCACGAAGCTTTTTTAGATTTAAATTTCCGTTCTCCCAGGCCTGGGCAGCCGCTTTACCCGCCAACGTTCCGGCATGTAATGCGTATGCAATACCTCCACCCGTAAGACAGCTGACCTGCCTGGCCGCATCGCCTACTATCATGATACCTTTTCGGACCAAAGGTTTCAACCATGGAGCGACTGGCACACCTCCACAGTGAAGATCCGTTATAATGCCGCCTGGAAGATATTCATCGATAAAGGAGTGAAGCAACGTACGTGCTTTTCCGGGTGAGCTGTAGGCGCCTAAAACTCCCAAACCAACATTGGCGCTTTTATTTCCTCTTGGAAATATCCACACGTATCCTCCCGGTGCGAATTTTGAGCCGGTGTAGAATTTTATCAAACCGTCTTCAATGTCATCGTGACTGACTCTACAGAAAGCGCAACTGTCTATGTCGTCTAACGACAAAGTCGTATCCCAGCCCAGGTCGCGCGCAAGCCGAGATTCAACCCCGTCGGCAATAATTATTACAGGTGCCTTATAGGTACCCTTTGGTGAAATACAACTGTAGTATGGAGATGAATCCTGCTTTATACTCACCACGGGCGTATCGGTAAGCAAATTTGCACCGCTTCTAACCGCATCCGAAACGAGATCGGCATCCATGACCGATCTGTCGAGGATGAAACTTTCGTCTACATCTTTCAGATCAATACTAATTCCTTTTGGAGAATACATTCTGATTCTGTTTACACGCGATTTGATCCACTCTTCCTTAACCGGAAGGCTCAAAGCAAGCCCTTTATACCCTATACCTTCGCCACATCGTACCGGTAAACCTACTCGACTTTTTCTATCTATCAGGAGCACTTTGCGCCCCGAGCATGCCGCATACTTTGCGGCCATTGCTCCGCCTGGTCCCGCTCCAACAACTATAATATCGGCATTAGTCACACTCATACTATACCTCATCACCGCTTTTTAAACTCAAAGCCGCAAACGGGCACACTTTTACACATCTACCACAAGAAACACATTTTCCTGAATTTACTTCCAGACTTTGTTTTAATAGAAGCGCGTTTTCAGGACATACACTTATACATGTCCCACATTCGTCGCACTTGTCCAATTCAATGTAAAGCATCTTTCGAAAGGTCCTTTTGTAATTTTTTTACCCTCTTACACAGATCGCTTTTCTGCTCGTCTGAGCAAAGATTATTACTGATATGCACGGTAGCGCGGCGAATTTTCGGAATGTCACCAAGCTTCTCCAAATGGTCCAGCTGATGCATACGGGTCACAAATGCGTTGTGTCGTCCCGACGAATTAAGTTCGTAGGATTGAGACAGCCTGTCATACACATCGGCGGCTTGCAAATTTTTTCCTAGTGACTGATAGTAACGCGCTTTACTCCACAAAACGAATCTGCTGGACGGATATTCAGACAGCAGAGAATTTATCACCTCAATAGACTCAGTGAACCGTTTTTCTTCGGTATAAATGTCTATCAGTGCCATTTTGGCGGCATCGGCAACTATTTTTCCCTTCCGAGCAGCCGATTCTAGTTTACGTATACCCTCTGCCTTATCCCCCGGGTACCAGAAGAGTACCATCCAGAGTTTTTTCCGGAGTTCAGATTTGGCATACTCATATAAACCCAGAAAAAAATCGGCATCATGGTTCTCGGGGTCCATCTCCTTGGCTTTTTTCAGGTCTTTTATTGCATCTAATCCTGTTGACATAGCTGAAAAGTACTTTTCCTTCCGCAAGTGAAAAGTAGCATAAGATGCATTGGCAAAACCACGCATGGTCAGGAAATAGCTGTCGGGCGACTTTTCCCCTTTATGGTTTTTCAACACATTTATGGTTTTTCTGTACGTTTGTTCAAACATTGAATCATCGATTACCATGTCATAATCAAGATCCCTGAGCCCGACCGTCATTAATTTCAACACATACCCCATCGGTTCATCCGATTGACTCTCAATCATCGAATTCGACAGAGCCAGAGCCGAATCAAAGCGGCAATTTACTATAAAACCTATTATTCGCGAAGCCTCTATTTGCCTTGATTCGGATATAGAAAACCCAAAAGTGCTTATAATGGGAAACAAACAGAAGATAAACGTATTAAGAATTTTTTGAGACATGGCCCGCGGGGTTTAAAGAAGGGTACAACACTCCATGACGTATTCTAAAATACAACCAGGTACTAATCAACACCGCTAATGACGGAATCAGTAAAACGGGGTATGCGTAGGCCGCTATCATCATCAACAATCCTCCCCCAATTTTATAGCTCATTTCTTGAGTTCTTTTCTTTTTACTTATTAGATAAGCTATATAAAATGGCAGTGCGGCAAACGCTCCTGTCAAAGCAATCCAGTTTTTCAGCATAATTGATACTAAAACAGCGGCACATATTATTAGACCGGCTAAAACATGCGCTTTGAGACCTCCGAGCAAAACGGCTGTGGTGATCTTCCCCTCCATTTGATCGCCCGGCATATCGGGAATGGTAGAGCTGATGGATCCCGCACACATCAAAAGTACGTACGGGAATGCGGAATTCGCAAAAGACATGGAAAACAAGACCTCTCCAGCTATGTGCCAACCGGCACCGAAGGCTACAATTCCGTAACCGAAGGCATTTGAGAGAAAATCAAGGAAAGGTCTGCCGGTAAAATAACAAGGAGGAAAACAATAAAAGTATCCTACAACAATCGCCAAACCGGCAAGAGCGGACAAAGGTATAGAATAAAGATAAGAGAGAAATAGTGAAAGCGTGCCGTAAAAAAAAGCAGCTGCCCAGGCATGTTTCTTATTTATGCCGCTTCTGACCAGAAGAGGGAAACCACCATTGTTTTCATCTACTGTAAAATCCGCGATCTGATTAAAAACATATACAGAGGCTACGGAAAGGGAAAAATACAGCATCGGAATGAAATCCGTTAAAGCTCCTTCGGATACTAACGGTAAAGCACTTTCTCCTCTGATGGTTTTTGCATGCACATAGCCAAGTGCCGAAAACCCCCAAACAGGAACAAGGAGAATCGGTCGTGCAAGAAACAAAAAATCAAAAATCTTCATGTTACGAATGCGTTTATCTCCATATTTTCGTCATTGGGATTTAAAAGTCGGGTAATCGATATTGAAACGCCACCGATAATAATGTCTGCTGATCAAAAATGTGACAATTATAAGTATGCCGTATACAGGAGCAAAGCAGGTCACTGAAGCCGTTAGAAGGAAAACCGGCCATTTAAATGCCCTGAATGCTTGTTTACGCCCCGGCTTAAAAGAGAGAAAGGTAAATAGAAACAGGCTGATGATTGTCGGTATAACCATGACCCATTCATTATGGGGCAGATAAAAAGATATAATCAGAGTTCCCGCGCAAAGCAAAGCCGCGGCGAAGGCGGTTTTTCGCTGGCCATACAAGACCGCAAAAGTTTTCTTTCCCACTTTTTTATCACCATCGATATCAGCGATTGTTGTAGTTATGAAAACGGCGGCATTTGCCAGTCCGGGCGAAAAGGAGGAGAAAAGTGCAGCATTAAGGGAAGCTGTCGATTCCGGCATCGAATACCGGGCGGCATACCAGCCGACAAGATAAGTGATTATGCCGTGACCAAACAAGTTGGCAAACATTCCTCCCCACGCTTTGTTTTTTAATGATGCAGGAGGTAGATTGTACAAAACCCCCAATACCAGTCCGGCGCAATACAGAAGAGCCATCCAAATGTCGAAAAAAACAAAGCCTATAATTAACCCTGCCACACTGCATGAAATCGCAACAATCCAGGCGAGCCTGACCGAGAGAATGCCGTTTGGCAGCAGGAACAGTTTTCCGTTTAACCTGTCACTTTCGATATCGACAATCTGATTAATAACGTAGTTGGAGGCTGCAATCAGGGAGAAACCAATCAGCGAAATCCATAAATAGCCCTCTTGCGACCAGGAAACACAGCCGGGTGTAAAAGCTCCACCTACACAGACATCTCCATTTCCTGTTGCCCATCCCAGTACCATTATTGTCCAAACCGGAGCAAGCAAAGGAAATCGAAGAAGGAAAAAACAATCTATACATTTTTCTAATAGTCGTGACATCTACGTTCAATTCTTGTGGAGGACAGATCTAAATAAAGGGATATTCCCCGATAGGAAAAGGATTTGAATATATCCAGGCTTTTCTTCCCTTGAAAACTTCAATACGGTATACTCCCTGCCGATGTATGGGGAAACGTCCATGATTTCCCTCAACAGCGGCTATTTGAATACCGTTTCGCAGCATTTTTATATGCGCCGACTCGGGCAGTTGAATATTGATTACACCGGGAATTTTTGGCGAATTAACATGTCTGCCGGGTAGAGTCTCTCTCCCCTTTTGATCCCTGTATACTATTCTTGTAGTTCGCGCATCACCTCTGCGAAAGTTACTGATAAACCCGTGTCCATTTCGCATTGCATTCAATAAATCATATTTGAAACTTACCTGATTACTTTTTGGGGTAGCAGGGATAAAAACATGTGTTCTTATGCCTTGAAGCTCCACTCTTATCGGAAAAATCTTGAGCCCAAACCATCGGGGGCCTATTTGAATAGTATGAGCGTCTACACCACCCACAGCGCTGACGAAACGAACTTTGTTTATTGAATCCCACTTCTTCAATAACTTTTCAGGTACGGTACTTAAAAAACGCCTGGGATAGAAAATCCTGATGTAGCTCAGAAAAGTTTTCAAGTTTTCAACCCAATCGGACATCTGATTCCAGATCTCTATACCATCATAGCCTGTGACCTGCCAATCTACCCACGGATAAGGGGGATACTGCTTGAAATAGTGTCTTTTTTCGGTAGGATGAGCAAGAAAACCTATCCCACCCTGATTCTTGATTGCGTCGATATATTGCTGGGGTTTTTTTGATGAAATTTCGACCTTGTTGACACCAAAAGCCAGGTAATGATTCAATTTTCTCTCATCATGGTGTTCATAGCCTACAAGAACGAAACAACTTCCGTGAAAACCCTCGTAGCCGTCATGTTTACCCTGTAAGGTCATATGATCCGTAACCCCAATGAAATCGAGATTAAGCGATTTAGCTGCACTTACCAGCTCAGAAATGCTTATTCCCCCATCACTGTAACGGGTATGTAGGTGAAGCGCACCACATAACTCCTTATATACGGATCGGTCCTCATTTTTTTGTTTCATATACAGTTTCTGAAAAAAGAAAAAAAAACACTCCTTCAGTAACTTAACAGTCTATAACAGGTCTATTTTGACTGTATTAAGAAAGATAAAATAATACCTCCCGCATCTGTTTTCACCGTTTGTTTTCACGGTTGCTTGCCCGAAAATGAAATAAAGTGCTCGAAAAGCTATTTCCAAGCACTCATATTCGCATGTTTTTTTATGATGTACAAACAACTCTATAATTTGTGCATTTGTACTAAGATTTCTAATAAACGGCTTTCTCACGCATCATTTCAAATTAATCGGAAAAAAATCCGCAGTCCCCTATTGATGCACGAGACAACAACACAGATCTCTTCATACCCTCAGTTACTCAAAGGCTGTTGAGCAACTCATCGGCTCAGAACAACCAGGTCATCTAAGGTAATATGGCTATATGTATATTCTTTTTATTGACCTGACCGGGTATTTGAACTATATTAGTAGACTTATTGTGGACTTTTTCTGATTGTAATACCCAAGGAGTATTTAAATATGCCACACCACAAATCCTGTAAAAAAAGGATTGTTACCAGTAAGAAAAGTAGAATTCGTAACCGTATTAGTAAGAGCAGGATGCATACGGCGACCAAAAACGTGATTGGAGCAAAGACAAAATCTGAAGCCGAAGAAGCTTTAAAGACCGCTTTCTCCATTATTGATAAATCTGCACTTCGTGGCGTAATTCACAAAAATAAGGCTGCAAACCAGAAAGCACGCCTTGCAAAGTCTGTAAATAAACTCGCCGAATAATCGGCGAGTCCCCCTCCTTCTTACTTACTTGCTATTTGACCTGTTTTCAACACCTTTGTTGAAAATTACCTACCATATTGTTATACTAAAACTGCATATTCGATAGTATTTGTCATTTGATACGGTGGCATTAAACAGGATTTTTACGGTAACCGTAGGATCAATCTTGGTTTCATCTAATGATTCAGGTCAAGTGAAAACTTGACCATGACGATAAATCCAATAAGCCGATATTGTTCATGTAGTTCAAATTTGGTCTAATTTAAAAAAGGTGCCGGTTACTGCTTTAACAGGTTGAAATTTGGCTGCCCGGCATAAAACTTCTATGATCACAGTACTCCTTTTTCTCTGTCTTCTTTCGTCACATGTGACCTCCTATGCCCAGACAGAGATCTCCACCCCTCTTTTTTGGGAACAAAGTATCTCTCAGGCGTTAAGCTCACGTGATCTTTTCTATCAAAACCTGGGTGTAGGACCACAAGCGAATCGATTAAGGGAGCTGCTGCAGCACAAAGAGGGTAAACAGCTGCAAAAGATGCTTTCTGATAACGAGCAACCATCCAATCCCTGGTTTCAATTTCTTTACGGCCTTTCTTATCTGAACAACGATAAAAAGAAAACTGACTACCATTTCCAACAGGCTTTAAAGCTTTGTCAAAATGATCCGGGAACCACATGGGTGCTGTTTATAGAATTCGAAATGACCGATAATTTCCGGTGGGCTCAAAGATCTCTCGAACAACTTGAGAAACAGAAAATTTTAGCAGGCGCTCATTCTATTCCAGCCGTCTCACAACAGCTTTTGACTCTTGAAAGGAAAAATAGAGATACCACAGGTGCAATAGACTATCTCCATTGGTCTCGTCGTTTCGAACAATTCCCAATCGGGCAGTCTCTATACGAAGCTCAACGCTCCTTTTTTTCGTCTCCGCTAAAAAGTGTGCGCTCTATTCTGGAAATTTTGGAACATGTTTCAGACTCCTGGGAGCTTCAGCTGTCGGTATTCCGATATGGTTATCGCTTTTTTAGAGCAGCCTTTCTTATTTTTCTCATTGCCACCATACTGGCACTGTCTCTGAAAGCATTACCTTCGGTACTTCACCCAATCACCGAATTCTTCCCCCCCACAAGTTCCCCATATGTTCGATTGATCTTATCAATCATCATTTATTTCAGTTTTCTTGGGTTGGGAATTTTTCCGTTCCTTTTAGCGCATGTCATACTAGTTTTACCTCTGATGAAAGAAAGAAGGAGAATATTTATTGCCTCATCTACGGTGCTGATTCTATTTGGGCCTATAGATGCTCGCATAAATAGTTTTTTATCACAGATACTTTCTCCTCAAGGCACAGTCAGCCTTTACCGAGAATCGGTAAGAAGCGGATATACACCCGAGTTGGCATCTTCTCTGGTTCATGCAATGGAACAAAACCCTCGCGATCATCTTCCTTACCTGAGTGCGGCGATCCTTTCTCTTAAAAAAGGAGACATTCCCAAGGCTCTTCACTATTCCACAATTGCAGAGAACATAGAACCGAATGATCCTGTTCATCTGGTAACCGCGGGTAACATCTACTTTGCTCAGGGCAATCTGAAGAAGGCGGCAACTTACTACCAGGAGTGCATAAACCGCTATCCCGACTACGAGGAGGGGTATTTTAATCTGGGCCAGTATAATTTTTTATCCTTGCAGACCATGCGAGGCACCGAAATGATTGCCCAGGCTACGGATATAAATGAAGAGCGTGTAAATTCATTTATAGAAATAAACGATGATCTGTTCGCAAATGATTGGCCAAGAATACGAAAGACAATGCAGGCGGATTACAAGCCCTCTTTCTTTTGGTCCAGGATCGCTTCCGCGCACAAGGGTGACTGGAAACAGGCATTACGTTTTTTGTCCATCGAGTATATGAATTTTCCCCCATGGCTTTTTCTACTGGCTTCTACAGCTGCTGCCATTATCTTCTTACATAGAGGCGTCAAAGGAACGAAAAAGAATTTTTACTGCCGCCTGTGCGGTATGCCTATGTGTAAGAAGTGTCGAAACGGGATGTTATGCACCGACTGTGTGAAACTTCTGCAGATTTGTCGCGATAATCCTGAAGATCTAAACAAAGCAGAGCAAAAAATAAAAAAGCGCACTGAGAAGGTTCGAACCTTTATTTCACATTTGCTCAACGCCTTCTTCCCCGGTACTGGAAGTGTATTTTCTGGAGAAAAGCAGTTACAGGGTATATTGTTGATCCTGATCAGCAGTGTGGTTTACACATTTTATGCTGTTTCATTTTCCTTGGGTTTTTCATACCCATACTGGGTAGTCGGGCATTTCTTAAGAACCGGCCTGGTTTTCTGCCTTCTTTTTTCCCTTTCATTCTTTATATGTGTGATAATGAGTGGAATTTTGTCATTATCAGGAGAGAAATCCAATGTCGATTAACGGAAACTTACGAGACTTTGATATCTCATATATCTATCAGATAATATCTCAGGAATGCAAAACCGGGCGTCTTGTTCTGACCAGCGATGAAGCGGAAGTTTATGTCATCTTTAATAGAGGCAAGGTGATATTTGCCGGCGACAACCGCCAAGATTTACCACATATGTTATGCCGGTATGCTCAGACAATCAGAAAAGATGCCGAAGGCCTAATTGAAGAGCTTGCCCGGCGATACAAAGGCAATTTCAGGAGTTTTTCCGGCGAACTCTTAAGGCAACAGCTCGTACCAGCCGATGATTTGGCCCTTTTCATCGAAACCTCGCTTGAAGACCTTGCTTGTAATCTGTTTTTTTGGGAGCAAGGCTATTACCATTTTGATGTTCTACAGCAAGTAGGCAACCTGCAATATGATGGGATCGGGCTCAGCGCGGATGCTGTAACAATGGAGGCAGCCAGACGAATCGATGAGTGGAAACAGATGCGTAGGCATATTTTGGATGATACCGTCTTCATAAGATCTCCTGATGCAGACAAGGTTTCTGACAAATATGCTCCTTGCCCACTACACCAGACACCCGATTTCCTTCTTCAGTACATCGACGGAACAACATCCGTGGGTTATCTTTGCGACACTCTTTTCATTTCAAAATATCGTATCATAGACTCTCTTAACGAGCTAAAGGAACAAAATCGCATAATTGCACTCTCAGATAAGTATTCCCGCTCGATTAATGCCGCCCTAAAACGCAGATCGATAAAAGCCGACGAATCACTGGTTTCAAATATCTATTCGGGCCTGGCGGCAGCGGGGATAGTAACTTTTATATTCCTTTTGGGAAGTTTAGTTTTGCGCGGAAATGTCCTAAATGAAAAATTAATTGAAATGCGCACAACAGAAGCCGACATAATACGAATTCAATCGGAAAACAAAATCTCCATAGCGTCTCTTTTATATCATGCTCAGAACGGTACTCCTTTAACCAATATCAAGGAGTTGGTTAAAGAGAGCTATATCGGAAAAAGAGACCTTCCGTCTTTGGGAAAACCAGTTCGGTAGTTGCTTGCTTTGGAGCTATTCCGGTTCATTTTATCTGTAATCCGACAGAAGAATATTTCAGGGATTTTTCAGCGCATCCGCTGGAACCTGTCTGTTTAAGCCGGATAAAAATGGAAGTGATCGAAATTTACGTCAACTCTTTAAAAATTCGTAATTTCACGCATATCATTTCTTGCCTTAGGAAACTATATCAAATTATATTACGATTTGGGGAGACTTCACGGTTTGTGTACCAAAGGGTGCTTCTACAGACCGGGAATATTTAACAAAAGGATAGAGCAATGGCATCAATCAACTATGCTGCTCGAGAGATAAGCGTCAAAATTGTATACTACGGTCCCGGACTCAGCGGCAAGACTACCAACCTTCAGATTATTCATAAAAAGGTCCCTAAGGACTTTAAAAGTGATATGGTTTCTTTAGCTACGGAAACCGACCGCACACTTTTCTTTGACTTCCTTCCTCTGGATTTAGGAAAGATTAAAGGATTTTCGGCCAAATTTCAGCTTTATACCGTACCGGGACAGGTCTATTATAATGCGACTCGAAAACTGGTTCTTCGTGGTGTGGATGGTATTGTTTTTGTAGCCGATTCCGCAGCGGATAAAATGCAGGAGAACATCGAGAGTTTTCAGAATTTGCTCGATAATCTCGCCGAGTACGGATATAAGCGAGAACAAGTTCCAATAATTATTCAGTACAACAAGCGTGATCTTCCAAACGCGTTACCTGTTAATCAAATAGATCAGGTTATTAACAGGTTTAGTTTGCCTTGGACAGAAGCCTCGGCGGTTAAAGGTCAGGGCGTTTTCGAATCTCTGAAATTAATCGGTAAAATTGTTATTGATGATCTAAACCGCAAATACTCGCGGCAATCCCGCTCTGCTAAAACTTCTCAAACCCAGGCCTCACCCCTCAAGCGTCCACAGCAATCGACTCCCCCACAGGGGATGGGTAACAACTCAACAAAAAACACGGGTGCTCCAAGTAGTAATCCGCCATATCAGCAGCCGTTAACGCCCCGGCCGCAAATGCCGCAACAGCAGGCCCATAGATCAGACAGAACCGGGCCAAATCAACAATGGGGAACTCCCAACCAAATGACTCCGCCGCCGTCGAGTCAAATAAATCAGCCTTTCACTCCCCCTGTCGGTTCTACACCCCCTCAGCATGGTCAGAGGCCGGTGCATAACCAGCAATCTCCGAATTTCGGACAAATGCCGTTAAATAAAAATCCTAATCAGCCGATGAATCGACAGCCGGGTCAGGATGATCCTTTTTTGAATTCTCGCCCCGGCTCAGTGCCGCCTAAACCCGCGGGACAGGACTATTACTCCGGCCGCCACGGTAACAGGGAAGATGGGTACGGAGCTTTCAACATGGAACCTCCAGTATCCGGTTTCAAGGATTCGACGGCGAAATCCGATTTGGATATGGAGATTGAACGCTATCAGCAGGAAATTTATAAACAAAATGTTGATATGGGTCAGACACAGTTTGACTTTCAACCCCCGCAGTCTCCGAACGAAGGTTTTGCCCCTCAAAATCAGGGACCATACAACCCCAATGATTACGCGGGATATGATCAAAACATAGACTACGGGCAGGAATACAATTATAACCAAAACGACTACGCCTTTGGTAATTACGGTAACGGCGATTACGGCAATCAACAGTATGTTCAGGAAAACGAATCTAATGAAGATGAGGCGACTTTTGAAATAGAGTCTCCTTCATCACAGTTTCCATATGGGAATAATTATGCTCCTCCCGGGCAGCAAAATCAAAATTACAATTATTACCAAAATCAAGAACAGAATAATCAATACGGTGCCGATCAAATGCCGGGTAATCAATTTCAGCCCGAAAAAAAACCTAATTACGACGGTGATGATGATAAGCCGATGTATTTCACCTCGGTTGACATGGATCATCCTCCCAAAAAAGGGAAAAAACCGGTTAATCCGAAAAACAAACCCAAAAAGGGATTTTTGGGAATGTTTAAAAAGAATAAATTCGATGATGATGATGATTTCCTTTAATCGGTTTCTATCCCAAAACCGGTTCCAATAGAGGATATATCGGGAAATTCGGAGGGGGTTCATTGTGAATCCCCCATCACATTCGTCGCATCGTTTGGCTTTATAAACAAGCGATTACATGCTCGCCAAACAACCTGTTAGGGGGGATGTCGAGTGAATTTTAAAGTTGACTGTCCTTTTTACTGGATTGATGATGAATCACGACCACATATTACAGCTGGAAGATATCAATCGTTTGAATGTTATTCTTACGAACATAGTTGATAAAGCTCGCATTGACACAGCACTTTTAATCAACAAATCAGGACGTTTGTTAACATCACAAAGCGAAAGCGGAGAACTGGACAAGGTTAGTTTGGCGGCACTGGTTGTCGGAAGTTTCGCATCAAGCATTACGATAGCAAACATGCTTGGCGAAACTGAGTTCAACTCCATGTTTCATCAGGGTGAACGCAAGCATATCAGGATATCGCAGGTAGACGACAACACAGTTCTTTGCCTGATATTTGACAATAGAACGAATCTGGAAAAGGTAAAATCTTTTACTGAAAAATATACCCCCGATCTACAAAGTGCGCTTCATATAACTTACTCTCACATAGAATCTGATCCAAATGTCAATATCGACATATCACGGAATTCTGATTTGAGGAATACAGGTGACTCCATGCGTTCTAATCATAATCATAACGGATTAACACCTCCTAATGATAGTGGTGAAAGCGATATTATAGATTTTGAGATACTATAAAGGATTAGCAGGCTGTTCTAAGCAAAAGAAAAAGAAAAAACAACAAAACGACAGCACCTGTCACTGAATGCCAGTTCCTCCATTTTGCCTTTCTTTCACTTTTTAACCCGAATTCTTTAGCCACCATTTCATCGTATTCGTCTTCATCCGGAAGATCTATTCCGTCCAGATAGCGCCCATCAGACCATCCCGTTCTTTCGTCGGAGCCACACACAGGGCAAGAAGAAGCTGTTCTTCTGATTGGAGACCCACAATAAGGGCATGGTACCATTTGTTCCGCCATTACTCGTCCTTACATATTAGAATCTGATCCGTCATAATTAAACATATACTAAACTTAGCCGCTGAAAGGTATACTTCCAAATGATTGTGGCTTGGTATAAAGATTGGCCCGGCAAGTATAATTGCTCCAGTGCGTGTAAAATATACACTTTATTATCAATTACTACCTACATTCAGATATATTTTCTTACAACAGTTACTCTTCAATCTTGATCAAAGAAATAGACTATTATGTTTTTTTTGATAATTTCTGTTTTGGTTTTTCCTCTTTTTTGCGGTTTCTTGGCCGTCATAATTTGGGGAAAGCCCTGCAATAAAAGACATAGTGCCGTAGTGATCCATTCGGTGCCTTCAAAGCCGGTTTCACATCTATCGGCTTTCCCTTGCGATAGATTTTCAAAATTCTGCGAACTGCTCGAAGAGAAAGGCTTTGACACCGCAACGGTCAAAGAATACACCGAAGGACAACAGGAAAACAAGGTTCTAATCACTTTTGATGACGGCTTTGAGGACATATACACCAACGCTTTACCTGTTCTGCAAAGGCATGATATGACTGCTACGGTTTTCGTTGTGAGCGGTTTTATTGGAAAAAGTTCAACATGGGATACTCTAAGCCCCAGAAGGCACTTAAACAAGAATCATATCCGCTCCATGCACAGCCTGGGAATAGAAATCGCAAGCCACACCGTTACACATCCTAACCTGTGTTTTTTATCGGATAAAGAGATTCGCTCTGAACTAATGGATTCCAAATATTGCCTTGAAGAAGTTATAGGAGCACCCATATGTTCTATTTCGTTTCCTTTTGGCCACTGGAACAGGCGAATTTGGCACATCGCAAAGGAGTGCGGTTATAAGTGTGGGACGCTTTATCGCTGGGGCAGAGAAAGGCCGAAAGAACTCGTTCCAGTCTGGGGAGCATACATGCTGGACAACCCTAAGGACCTGTTGGAAAAAATTAATCCTTCGCGCCATTTCTCGATATCCCGTGCGCAATCTCGAATACTCCCCTCTTTTTCCAAGGGAACGCCTGTATGGAACTACCGTCAATCATACAATATAAGATTTTGAGTCTATCATGAGGGCTATGTATGAACTATAAGATTAAGGTACTGTTTTCAGGTTCTTTTTGCTTTGTCACCGTCTAATGATTTGATATTACGAATACCAGAGATTATCTTTCAAAAGTTCGGTGCATCAGACAACACAAATTGCCTTGTTTCTAATTTCGGGCATCGATCGATAAAGAGTTACGTCAAGTAACCTGCTTGTTACTTTATAGGCGACCAATGATTTTCGGCTATTTATGGAGGTAAAATGTCATATCCGACTTTCAGTCTCGAAAAATTGAAACTGGTTACATCCAAGCACAGTGATGTAATAGAAAGCGAGACGGCCGGTGGTTCATTACTTTTCACCACATACGGAGCAAGGCTTCTTGGTCTGTTTCCTGAGAAAACAGGACATAATCTTTTATGGGTGTATGCCGGTCTTGAAGAAAGCATGAGAAAGGGACAATGGCTAACCGGCGGTGAGAGATTATGGATTGCACCCGAAAAGTTTTTCTATTACGAAAACCCTCGTGATTTCGAAGGGTTTCATGTACCGGCAGGCATCGATCCCGGCAATTACGCTCAACTCGGCGATTTAACTTTCGGAAATGAATTCTCGGTTTTAAATTACAGCACAAACGAAACATACGATAATTGCATCGAGAAACGAATCTTTACTCCTATAGATGATCCTTATGATTCGGGCCTTTCGTATGCGGGTGTAGCCATAAAGGATACTGTTTCTTTCCCTGCACCGGATCTGGAAATTTGTGCCTGGAGCCTTTCGCAAGTATACACATGCGGGCCACAAAGAAGTGGCACAGCACTCTTCCCCATGAAAAGCAGCGGACGCATTTTAAGTTATTTCACCCCCATTCCCCCAGATCGTGCTCAGGTGCTTGAAAACTACGCGCGGTTTAAGATCGACTCAGATGCCTTCTATAAGATGGCCATTCGTCCTGAGGATTCATTCTTTGATAATTCGTGTAAAATACTATATATCTCTCCCGATCCAAAATCCGACGCGTGGCACTGCTTAATCAAACGCAGCAACGATTTGCCGGTCAGTCAGAGTGAATGTGTCGACCGTCCCAGAAATGACCCTGAGGGAGAAAAAGGTGCAATACAAAGCTATAACAATGCCCCAGGTTATACCTCCACCGATACTGTTCTTTACGGAGAATTGGAACTTCAGCTCAAAAAATCATCAGGGGTAAACGGCAAAACTATCAGTGAAGCTGATCATGAATTATTGGGCTATACAGGAAGTAAGGATTCTATTCTTGCATTAGCTCGAAAAGCCCTGAGAACCGATTCGGTGCCGGTTCTCTTCGAATAGATTAAGCTGGCCTGGTAGAAATATTTGTTACGGCAAGATCGGCAAGCTGTAAAGGTGCACGTAAAATTTTTACAGCTTGCTTCAATAAACAACTAATCTGTTTTGATCGACCATCTTCTCTAGCTACTCCCTTGAAATAATTTTTGCTCTGAGTGGGAGTGCTTTGATTCAGGCATCAAACAACTTTTTTATATTCCGGTCGTACGGTTCTCTTATGACTCCCTTTTCTGTTATAATAGCAGTAACGAGTTCATGAGGAGTGACGTCGAACGCCGGATTGAAAACCATTACGTCCTCGGGTGCAGTCTGCTTACCAAAACCACATATTACTTCTACTCTGTCTCGCTCTTCTATGGGTATTTGTTGACCGTTTAGTAGTGAAAGATCGAAGGTGGAAAAAGGTGCCGCGACATAGAAAGGGATATTATGCGCCTTTGCAAGTAAAGCAACCCCATAAGTGCCTATCTTATTTGCGACATCCCCATTACCCGCGATTCGATCGGCCCCCACAATAACTGCATCTATTTTCTCTTGACGCATTACCGTAGCAGCCATGTTATCACAAATAAGAGTAGTATGTATACCGGCCTGTGCCAATTCAAAGGCGGTAATCCTGGCTCCCTGCAGCAAAGGTCTTGTCTCGTCCGCAAACACCGAGAACTCAAATCCTTTTTCTTTTGCTACATATATGGGTGCCAACGCCGTTCCGTATTCAGACGTTGCAAGCCCCCCGGCATTACAATGTGTCAATAAACTCTTTTTATCTTTTAGCTCTTCGAACCCAAACTCACCTATGCTGCGACATATTTGTCTGTCTTCATTGAGAATGGTTTGAGCTTCATCCAATAACCGCTGCTGTATCGCCTCCGCTTTTTCGGCTTGATGTTCACGCGCAATTCTTTTCATCCGCTCCAGAGCCCAGAACAAATTAACAGCAGTGGGGCGGGAAGATGCCAAATAGTCGGCTTGTTTTTCCAGTTCGGATAAAAAGTTTTCTCTTTCAAGTTCAGGGTCTAAATTCTTTATCCCTAAATATAGGCCAAAGGCCGCCGCTATACCTATTGCCGGGGCCCCTCTTATCTTAAGGACCTTTATTGCATCCCACATATCCTGTATAGAGGCAATATCTTCATAAACCAGTTCAGTGGGTAACAAGGTCTGATCTACGATGCGAGCAGAATTTCCCACCCATTCGATTGTTTTTAGTCGAGACATAATTTCCTTTTTCTTCAATTAAGCTACTGTTTTCACATTCCGTTTGACTCTGCCCCGGGAAGCGCACTTTCGCCTTTAAAAATTCACATGCCATCTAATTTTGCTCATGAGATTTGCTGAACACTCTTATCCAAAAAGAGAGTTGCTATTCGCAAGCTTAAACCAACGATGTTCAGGTTCTATTTGGATACTAAAAGAGGAGCCGTAACATATTGGGCCCCTCTTGACTTATACAAATGAATTCATTCTCCTTATTAGCCTTCTTCGGCAAGATCTGCCTTGTGCTCCTCAATAATCTTCTTGGTTACATCCCCGGGTACTGCTTCGTAGTGTGAAAAAACTTTGGTGAAAAATCCTCGCCCCTGAGTCAATGAACGCAAAGATTGTGAATAGGACTGCACTTCCGATTCAGGTACTTTTGCGCTTATGGTAGTATAGTTACCTTGAGGCTCCATTCCACCGATTTTCCCACGCCTGGATGATAGATCTCCCATTACATCACCGGTGTAATCTTCTGGAACGGTGACTTTTAAATCAACCACAGGCTCCAGCAATATTGGCCCCGCCATTTCAAATGCTTTCTTGAAAACTTCCCGACCGGCTATCTGAAAAGCTATATCTTTTGAATCGACTGGATGAGTCTTACCGTCAACCAAAGATACCTTGACATCTACAATGGGATAACCTGCGATGATACCTTCTTCCATTTTCGAGCGAATTCCCTTATCTACACTTGGGCGCAGAGGAGCGTCGATCACACCTCCAACAATTTTGTCTTCGAACAGATACCCCTGACCACGTTCGGCCGGCTCAAGATCCACAAAGACGCGTGCGTATTGGCCGGCCCCACCGCTTTGTTTCTTATGGGTATACTCCACGTATTTTACAGGCTTTGTTATTGTCTCACGGTAGGATATTTTAGGTGTTTTTTTATCAACCTCAACTTTGAACCTGTTTTTGAGGGCATCCAAAATGACACTCAGGTGTATTTCACCCATCGCCGAAAGAATTGACTGATGAATATCGGGGTGAAAAGTATATGTGAATGTAGGATCTTCTTCATGTATTTTCGACAACCCAACCCCGATCTTTTCGTCGTCACCTTTTGATTTAGGCTGTATCGCCACACTTACCAAAGGCTCGGGGTATTTTACTTTAGGGAAACGATACTCAATGCTCTTATCGACAAGACTGTCTCCGGTATGCAAATCTTTTGCCTTAAGCACGGCGCCTATATCACCGGCCACCAGTTCGCCTGCATCGATTCTTTCATGTCCCCTGAGGAAATACAACCCTCCAAGCCTTTCCGTTGTGCCTCTACCGAGGTTTTTAAGCTCCATCCCCGTGGATAAAGAACCGCTGAAGACACGCAGAATATTGATTTCACCAACATGCTCTTCGGAAAGTGTTTTAAAAACAAAAGCTGCGGTCGGTTGCTCCTTTCCACAGGGAACAAATTTCTCCTCCTCATCTTCAAGTACAACCACTTCTTTGCGGTTGTCCGGTGATGGGCAAAGGTTGACTATTGTGTTGAGAAAAAGGTCGGTACCAATGTTCTGAACCGCGCTGCCACAAAGGACCGGGAAAATCAGCCCCTCTACAACACCCTTGGCCAGTCCTTTACGAAGCTGATCATCTGTCAGTTCACCGGCCTCAAAGTATGCATTCATCAAATCTTCATCACTCTCGGCCACCGATTCCATAAGCGCCATGCGAGCATTTTCAACCTGCTCCGAAAGGCTTTCGGGAATGTCAATACGTTTTCCCTTACCATCCCCCTCCGAGTTATACTCAAAAGCCTCTTTTGTAATAAGGTTTACAACACCACTAAAAGCCGCTCCCGTCCCGATCGGAATTTGAATTGGTGCAACCGATGTCCCATATGCATCTCGCGCGGCGTTAATGGTTTTTTCAAAATTGACGTTTTCTTTATCCATACCGTTGATAAATATGACCTTCGGAAGCTTCAGCTCATCAACCATGCGACTTACAAGTTCGGTACCTACTTCAATACCCGCATATGCGTCAATCAATACAATCGCGGTCTCCGCGACACGCAAACCCGCGCGAGCATCCCCTAGAAAGTCCAAAAATCCCGGTGTATCCAGAAAATTTATCTTTGAGTCTTTCCATTCACAGGTCCCCACCGCCATGGATATAGTCATTTTACGCTCTTTTTCATCTGCCCGACTATCGAAAATCGATGTCCCGTTTGAAACCTTTCCCAACTTTGCAGTTGCCTTTGAGGTAAACGATGCGGCTTCGAGGAGAGTGGTCTTTCCTACTCCGCCATGTGACAGAAGGCACACATTTCTAATCGAACTGGACTCATACTTCTTCATGAAGCCTCCAAAGGGTAAGTAATCAGTGATGCCGAGAGTACCGTACGGCGTAACGGATTAGACTAAATAATATAGTATGATATTCCTTTAGAGGCAACTTGAATGATAACACAGGGCAACGCTTTGGGCAACGATTGATTCAAACACCATAATCTGAGAAATAAAAATCCGCCACTAAAACGATATCAAGCCCCAAATACGCGGCATAGGGATTGCTCCATTACTCTGGGCTCTTTTTCTTTTCATCGCAATCATGAAAGGATGTTTATATGGAAAATGGTACATATAAGTTCATCATAATAGGAGCAGGACTTGCCGGTGCTTCCGCAGTCCAGGGGATAAGAAAAATAGACAAGGACTCACCCATACTTCTTATAGGTGATGAAAAGCATCTTCCCTACCATCGCCCACCATTGACAAAATCACTCTGGTCGGGCACTAAAACCGTTCAGAATATCCTTTTTGAAGACGAAGAATTTTATGAGAGGAACAAAGTCACTCTAATCACCGGCCGACGTATATCGCAGCTCGATCCACAGGATAAAGTCGTTACCGATATGACCGGCAGAAAGTACGGCTTTGATAAACTCCTCCTTGCCACCGGCGGTACCCCTCATATTCTGCCCATCGACGGCGGCAGTGCGCCTGGAATAATTTACTATAGATATCTAGATGATTTCTTGAGATTGCGCGAAAAGCTTAAAAACGCCGATTCGGTGATGGTTATAGGAGGGAGCTTCATCGGCTCCGAAATAAGTGCGGCCCTGTCCAAACAAAATGTCGATGTAACACTTCTTTTTCCCGAACCATACCTCTGTTCAAGAGTGTTTCATCCCGATCTTGGCCTGGCAATACAGCAGCAATATATCAAACGCGGTATTCGTGTCCTTTCCGAAGATAAACCTCTAAGCATAAAGCCGGAATCGAAAGGCTACCAGGTTCAAACCGCAAAACACGGCACTATTCACACCGATGTTATCGTCGCGGGTATCGGGATTGAACCTTCCGATGATCTGGCAAGAGGTGCGGGGCTTGATACAGCAAACGGGATAATCGTAAATGAGCGCCTTCAGACTTCTTATCCCGATATATACGCAGCGGGTGATAATGCACTTTTTCCTTACAAGTCACTTGGGAAACTCATGCGCATCGAACATTGGGACAATGCTCTTAACCAGGGTACCATAGCCGGTAAAAACATGGCCGGAGCCGCTGAGGAGTATAGCTACATGCCGTATTTTTTCTCTGACCTGTTTGATTTTGGTTACGAAGCAGTAGGAGAAACCAATCCGACATTCGAAATTGTTACCGACTGGAAAACCGAAAACCAAATAGGAACTGTATACTACCTTCGCGAAAAGAAAGTCCGCGGTGTGTTATTCTGTAACTTATGGGATAAAATCGATAAAGCCAGGATCTTGATAAGGGAGAACCAAACTTTCGAGTCCGATAAGCTTACAGGTAGAATAGAGTGACCCAAGATCAACCAATCCTCCTGTGATCAACACCGTGGCGAATGTGTATAAGTGAAGGAGATGGCAGCGGCTGCTATATGTCAAGTACAACCACCGACTCCCATCCGTTTTTTGCCTGTTGGAGATGAAAGTGGTGAAGTGTCACCGCTTTCACATCAACATTGAGCTGATGCTTCTGGGGGCAGATTTCTTCTCCGGATAAAACGCTCTTGACCTGCCACTTCTTCGAGGAGTTTGTAATCGAAATCTGCTCGGGCACCAGTAATAGATGCTCAGCATCTTTAAAGAAGACAAATTCACCCAGGAACTGAAAGAGCAACATATCCAGCTGATCATCTTCAAGAGAAACGTCTCGTTGTTGTTGTTTTCGAATGGATAATAATTCTTCGACCATTACATTCATGAGAGCTTGCGCCGATGCGAAAAAAAGATCGTTTAAAGTTCTCCCCCAGGCCCTGTAAGCAACATCTGCGGTAGCGACTCCCTCTAAATAGGTGTATTTTCTATGCATTGTTTCCTGCTGTGTCAATTCTTACCCCTTCACGTTACCAACCGGTGTGAAACGCACAACCGGTTTGCTGATTTGTGCCTTTGTCGCCGCGGTTATTACATCATCTATGTTCTTGTATGCCTCGCCCGCCTCTTCCGAAAGCCCTCGAAAAGAAACGCTTCTTGAATATATTCCACGCGAAAGCATATGTTCTCTGATCTCTCTGCCGCTGAATCGTCCCCGCGCCTGTCGCCTGCTCATCGCGCGACCGCTGCCGTGGGTTGTCGAATAAAAAGTTTTTGCCCCCTCCTCAATGCCAACCAGCAGATAACTGCCGGTCTCCATACTGCCGCCTATTATCACCGGCTGACCAATATCCGAATAATCTTGCGGGATCCCCTCCATGCCGGGACCATACGCACGTGTTGATCCTTTTCGGTGGACCACTAGTTTTCTTTCCTTCCCATCAACAATATGCTTCTCCAGTTTAGCCACATTGTGGCATACATCATAGACCTGGTGCATCCCCAAAGCCAGAGAATCCCTGCCGAACACTTTCTCAAAAGCTGCCCGTACCCGGTGCAAAATGATCTGCCTGTTGGCAAAAGCCATATTGGCCGCACATTTCATGGCAGCCATATAATCCTGCCCTTCCGGCGAATAAAATGGCGCACAGGCAAGCTCCCGGTCGTTTACATGAATGCCGTATTTGGAACTCATTACCTTCAAAAAGCTCTGAAGATAATCGGATGCGACCTGATGACCAAAACCTCGGCTACCGCAGTGAAACATCACCACAACCTGGTTGGGCCTGTCTATGCCCATCCTTCCAGCATATACTTCATCCATAATGTTCTCGGGCTTTGCAACCTGTACTTCCAGATAATGATTGCCCGAACCCAGTGTTCCGATTTGATTGTATCCCCTGTCAATTGCTTTGGTACTGACCTTTGAGGCATCGGCACCGGGTATGCACCCCTGCTCCTCCGTATGCTTTGTATCCTCCGGCCATCCATAGCCGTTTTTAACGCACCACTGCGCTCCCTGCTCACAGATATCGATAAACTGCTTCTTCTTGACCCTTATTCCGCCCGTTCCCCCTACACCGGCCGGCACATAATCAAAAAGGGTACCTATCAGCTTCTCCATATGAGGCTGCACCTCTTCGTAGGTCATATTGGTTGTCACAAGCCTCATGCCGCAGTTTATGTCAAACCCGATACCTCCGGGAGAGATAACGCCTTTGCCGGGGTCCATTGCCGCCACCCCACCTATCGGAAAACCGTAGCCGGTGTGACCGTCGGGCATACAAAACGCATATTTTAC
>CAZPHU010000044.1:0-30358 GCA_964586285.1 uncultured Fibrobacterota bacterium
CCCTGGCCTCTCTGCGGTTGTTTTTGAAGGCGCTGAAGCTTTCCCCTTTGGATCCGGGCCTTGCCGCAACCCTCGGGTTCCAACCCGACCTCCTTCCCTACAGCCTGATGATCATAGTCAGTATCACCGCGGTAGGAGCATTTGATTCGGTCGGCTCCATTCTGGTGGTCGCTTTGATGATCGCCCCGGCAGCAACGGCATACCTTCTGACCAATTCGCTGGGGGTGATGATTGTGATCACCATTGCCACCGGAATACTCAGTTCCGTGATAGGTGTGTACAGTGCATTTTCTCTTGATATGTCCATTGCCGGGACTATGGCGGTGATCTGCGGACTTTTTTTCGCCGCAGCCCTTTTCTTTTCCCCCCGCTATGGTATTGTGGCCAAAGTCCTGATAAACCGCGAACGTAAGTGGATCTTCGCCGGCTATACACTCGGAGTGCATCTACTCAGCCATGAAGATACCCCACGCGAGACGGTTGAATGTAGTTTGGTTCATCTACAGGAACACCTTCATTGGAATAAGCGATATGCTTGCAGGGTGGTATCAACCGGCATACGAGAAGGAATATTCGTGAAATCTGGTGAACTTTTGCGACTCACCCCGCTTGGCAAAGAGACGGTGAAATCATTGATGAACAGAGGGTAGATAGTTGAGATGGGAAAGTAAAGGTTAATGGATCCGAGAGTATTTGAGGTATAATAGTCGGCTCTATAACCGTCGATCTCTTAGTTTTTCACTTCACCCTTGTCCAATATTTTGACTAGTACTTGTCTCATCTGTTCATAGCTGAACGGCTTTTGTAAAAAACCCTTGGCCCCCTTTTCTATGGCGTATTGTACATTTTCGGTCAAAGTGTAACCGGATACAATTACCGCTATAATTTCGGGATTGATCTCCTTGAGTTTCAAGAATGTCTGGCTTCCATCCATACCCGGCATAAGCATATCTATAAATACCGCTTTTATATTCTGATAGTTCTTTTGGTAGACGGAAACGGCCTCTTCGCCACTATAGGCAACTGTTACTCTATATCCTAATCCCTGGAGCATGTCTCTGATCGTTTCGGACACCTGCTTATCATCATCGATAACCAACAGATGGTCATCTGAGACAAATTCAATTGGAAAACGCTCTTTCTCTCCCTTAATTGCATGCCTTTGCGTCACCGGGATGTACAAATTGAAGGTAGTGCCTTCCCCAACCGTGCTGTCCGCCGTTATTGCACCACCATGACTCTTTGCGATTCCATATACCGCCGCCAGCCCCATTCCGGTTCCTTGTTGATCCTTTTTTGTTGTAAAAAACGGTTCGAATATGTGTTGCATCACCTCAGGCTTAATCCCGGTTCCGGTATCCTTGACAGTTACTATTAAATACTCTCCTGTTTTAAAAGAAAAACCCTGAGAATCGCCAAAACTCTCGTCTACAAAACGGTTGGATGTTTCTATTGTAAGAACACCTCCCTCCGGCATTGCATCGCGGGCATTAAGAGCCAAATTCAAGACTGCATTCTGCAAATGGGAAGCACCACCCCACACATGCGGACGCGGCGCATCTATACGGGATATAAGTGAGATATTCTTATGTATACTCCGGTTTAGCAGTTGTATCGTTTCGCGGACTACCATATTCATATCCACGACCTGTAAATCGTACATACCGCGACGGGAAAATGCCAACAGCTGTTTTGTTAAATCCGCAGAACGTTTACCGGATGTGCGTATCTGTTGTATCACCCTGCCGATTTCCTTATCAAGGCTCTTTTTACCCAATAGAAACTCACAGTAGCCAAGAATGATGGTAAGATGATTGTTAAAGTCGTGAGCAATCCCACCGGCAAGCTGCCCTATTGCTTCCATTTTTTCTATCTGATGGAGTTTGGCGTTGGCTTTTTCGAGTTCCTCGGTTCTACGCAATACCATTTCTTCAAGACGGCTTTTGTATTCCTCGAGCCTGATCTCGGCCTTTTTGCGCTCTACATTCTCTGTTTGCATCCTGCGCACAAGCAAGCTGAAAGTACCGGTAACAAAGCCAAGAGCCAAATGAATGAGATTTACCAGCACGGGCTCCAATCCCAATAAACCATTTGTTTCTTCGCCGGTGAATCTGATTACCTGCGATGTCCAGAACAAATTTGCACATTGCATTATAATCGCTGGTATGATACCCCACCACCAGGCGACCAGAAGTATTGGAAGAAGAGTAAAGTTTACAACAACCGCATTTTGGGTAGCTGTAAAGGTGAAATAGAAAACTACAGCATAGATCAACGAAAATATTAAAATCGTGAGGAAACGACTTTTAAAAGGAGGCTCTATTTTTATCATAAACTTTTTTCATCTAAACAAGAACTCGGAATGACGATTTTTAATATACTTATTCGTAGAAATTAAAGTGAACACATTTTTTATGAGGGTCAGCCCAAATATTCCGAAGAGTACATATTTCTTGATCTACCATTTCAGACCAGCTCGACGGCTATGAGCAATATACCACTAATTTTACCATTTTTCTGAAATTTGACCATATTCTTATTATAGTAGAGGAAGAATACCTCCTTTCCCTGCACCAGGCCTGACGATATTGATTGCGACCTTATCGGGCGACAACTCACATTTTAACTTATCTCCGCATTTTGCATCGCATTCAGGCATAAGTTTTTCATATCGCATCGACAGTAATAGGCTTTGTCATCTTCTTGCATCGAGAAAAAAATGGACATAATCCGTTTATGTAGGGTTTAAAACTTGCCGGATTGCTGCACAGCCTTGTGAAAATCGATATGGCCCGATCCGGTTCCCGGTGCTGGAGCAACCGGATCGGGAGAGTGTTCTATTTCGACCCCTGATTTTTTTTCGTCTGAAAAAAAGAAATCATTCCATCAGCCGACAGTTCAGCCACCGAATCGACTACCATATCAGCCTTTTTCGCCTGGGCACCAATTCCTATTGAGACCATTTCGGCACGCTGAATCGCTTCTACCCCGGATTCGGCATCTTCAATGCCGATGCAGCAATTTGGATCTACACCCAATTTTCTCGCAGCTAAAAGGAAAACTTCCGGATGAGGTTTGGAATGGGTAATCTGGTTTCCGTCCGCTACCGCTTGAACATATTGGTCGAGTCCTGTCTGTCTGAGCACCACCGGTGTGTTTTTACTGGCGGATGCAATAGCGCATTTAACGCCTTTTTCCAAAAGCCCGGTCAGAAGCTCGATTGAGCCTGGAAGTACATCCTGGGGCTTCATGGTTGAGATTGCTTCCTTGTACATTTCGTTCTTTTTTGTCATCTGCTCATTAAAAGTTTTCTCATCAGGCAACTCACGGTTGTTATGACGATATATACGTTTAAGACTCTCGACACGGGATACTCCTCGAAGCTGATGATTTATTTCTTCATTGAACTCCATTCCTAAATCATCGGCAAGTTTTTTCCACGCCTTGAAGTGAAACACATCGGTAGTTACCAAAACTCCGTCAAGGTCGAAGATAACACCCTTAAGTTGATTTTCAACCAAACCAGTCATCAATCCTCCTTAGTCAACATACTATTATGTCATCATCATAAGTTTTTGCGAACGTATCTTAGCAAAAATTGTACCTCTTTATTCAATATAGTTTTTGTCACCTCTTTTGTCATTGCATTGTGCTCCGTTTTAAAATGAGAAGCTCTGATGTTTTTGGATATGTAATACATCGTCATGTTGATTGTTTTTAGATGTGTTTTTTCCGAATGTGGCAGAAGTTTTGCTGCTGCTTGTGCTTTAAAAAAAGTGTAAAAGGAACCTCCTTATGTCACGAAAATTATCTAAAAACATGTTAAGATATAACCCCTTGGACCAATTTCATATTTGGTTTGATCAGGCGCGCGTTTCTAATTGCGATCCAGGTGTTGAACCCAACGCAATGAGTCTGGCGACATGTTCAAAAACAGGCAAACCCTCCGTGCGAATTGTATTGATGAAAGAATGTAACGAAAGAGGATTTGTTTTTTTCACTAATTACAATTCACGAAAGGCAGAGGAGCTGGCTCAGAACCCAAACGTTTCATTACTTTTTTTCTGGCCGCAACAAGGCAGACAAATTAGAGTTGAAGGCCTGGCAGAGAAAATATCCGAATACGAATCGGATGCCTACTTTCAATCTCGTCCACGATTAAGCCGTATTGGAGCGCATGCATCTCCTCAGTCCAAACCGATTTCCTCACGCAGAGAGCTGATCACAAGGTTTCGAGAAATCAGCACACGTTTTAGAAATCAGAAGATAGATCGTCCGTCCCATTGGGGCGGTTACATCGTTTTACCCTCGGCAGTAGAGTTTTGGCAGGCCGGTTCTCACCGGCTTCACGATCGTTTCAGGTACGAAAAAGATCAGGGAAAGTGGAAAACATACCGATTGGCTCCATAGTATTACTTCTTATGGTCGATAAAGATGCATGAGAAATTGATTGAGAATAGATGTATCCCAACAGGTCACCAACGGCATAGATATCTACGTTCCTTTCTCTCAAGCATCCCGGCTCTTTCATCAATTGGCCGGCAGACTGTAATATTTTTGTATCATTGAGTTTTGCGAAGTGCTTTGGCACTTATTTCGCATTTCAGCACTTTCGTGCACACACAACGTGCATTTTTCTATAGGTGGTGTATTCCCAAACCAAGCTTAAATTGTCTTCGTATTGTCTTCCGTTTATTTGTATCAATTTACAAGATTCTTACCGTCAAGAATACCGGATATATCCGTTTAGTAAACAATTAATGCTTATAGCATATAAGGGTTAAAGGAAAAGTCTCAAGTAAGTTAACGGGAAAACCGGCCCATTGTTTATAACGGATTTTATTCGGACCTTTTCTAATTCGATTAGATATCAGAAGTTAAGGGGGAGGTATGCGATTAATTGGGAGAAATGAGGGAGAATTTGATCAAAAATGGAATGAATATATTGAAAATCATGAATTCGCTTCCGTCTACCACCATACTTTTTTCCGAGACGCAGTGGTAAAGACCTACGAACATGAGAATTTTTATCTGATCGCATTTGATGAACACGGAAATGCAAGAGGTGTTCTTCCTCTGTTTTTGATCAAACGTCCTTTTATTGGACGAGAACTGGTATCACTTCCTTTCTGTGACTATGGAGGTTTGATTGCGGACTGTTCTGATACAGGAGCAGCCCTCTTTAGAAAAGCCTTGGAAATTGCGCGGGAGCTCCGTTGCAGTCAAACACATCTTCGCCAGACCTACCCCCTGGCATATATACCCGACATAATTAGGGAGTTCACACCGGGGAAAAAAGTTATGTTGACCGAAACAAGAAGCAAAGTGGGTATGCGACTGAGATTTAACTGCGGTTCAGATGAGCTGTTCAAATCCTTCCCCGGCAAGCTTAGAAGTCAGGTCCGTAAACCTATAAAAAACGGCTATCATGCCAGAGTAGGCGGGCTGGAATTACTGAAGGATTTCTACTCTGTTTTTGTTAGAAATATGCACTATCTTGGCTCGCCGGTACATTCTAACAAACTGATGATGAATGTTTTATCCGCCTACCCTCGAAAATCTCGTTTGTTTGTTGTTTACAAAGAAAATCTTCCAATTGCCGGTTCACTTACTCTTGGATTTAAAGATACGCTGGTAAACCCATGGGCCTCTTTTTTGCGTGAGTATAGCCGGGAATCGCCCAATATGCTCTTATACTGGAAAATGCTTGAATATGCGGCAGAAAACGGCTTTAAGGTTTTCGATTTTGGGCGCTCTACGCGTGACGAAAGTACCTTTAAGTTCAAGGAACAGTGGGGAGCACAACCCGAAACGCTTTACTGGTACACGGCAACCGACGCGTTATCGGCTTGGCAGGAGGCTTCTAACGGATCGCTTCGAAAGACATTTGAAACGATGTGGCAGCGTTTACCCGTTGGAGTGACGGCCAAACTGGGTCCTGCGGTACGAAAGTACATTTCTCTATAGTTTTTCGGTCGTTAAGAAACGTTTTTTCATTAATGAAAGGTTTTCTATGTCCACGGGATGGAGTTTACCGCCCGCCGCGCCTTTGATTACTGCTTTTGATCTAATGCACGCAGTTAGAGGCTGTTTCAACGAAAAAAAAGCTGTCGAAGATTTCATTCAAAGCATAAAAGACAGTTTCAATGTACCATATGTCCATGTTGTTTCTTCGGGCACAGCCGCGCTGAATTTATCACTTCGAGTGGCCCATGCCGAAAATGTGGATAGAGATCTGGTTATGATTCCGGCATATACCTGCTACTCCGTGCCTGCGGCTGTAAAAGCCGCAGGCCTTACACCTATACTTTGCGATATTAATCCAAACACCTTGGATTTTGATTATGATGATTTTTCAGAACGGATTTCGGAGCATAAAGGCCGCATTCTTGCGGTCATTGCGACACATTTGTACGGTATACCCTCTGATATACAACGCATACGTTCGATCACCGGCTCCGACGGTCCTGTAATAATCGAGGATGCCGCCCAGGCGATGGGAGCTATCTACGATGGACTACCGGCGGGCTCCAGGGGAGATATTGGTTTTTTCAGTTTTGGACGCGGAAAAGCACTTAGTGCAGTCGAGGGTGGTTTAATAATAACCAAAGACAATTGTTTTGCCAAGTTATTGCAGGAATTATCAGATAATGCCGCAACTTATACAATCAAAGATAAATTGACCCTTCTCGTAAAAGCCATAGCGATGCTTCTATTTCTTCCACCCTCCCGTTTCTGGATACCTATGAGCATACCCTCTCTTCGACTTGGGGAAACCATTTACGATCCGGATTTTTTTGTCAAAAAGATGAGTGGTTTTCAGGCGGGATTTATGCGTGACTGGCACATTCGTTTAAGGGTGCAGAAAAGGATACGAACCGAAAAGGCACTCCAATGGAAAAAGTACATCCCTTTGGCGGTCACGGACACCGATACATTGAAGAGAATCGATTTGGGAGCGTTGATCCGATACCCTATTTTTGTCAAGGATATTTTAGACAGAAAAAGAATTCTGTCTTTTAGCCGTAATGTAGGGCTGGGAATCAGCCCCGGTTATCCAAAACCTGTTTCAGAGCTGCCGGTTATTCCTGATTCAGAAAAAGAACGGCCTCTACCGGGAGCAAATACCTGTGCCGAGAACCTCATTACAATTCCAAACCATCGATTCGTTACCAGTGATGTTGTCGAACTGGTAACAAGCCTTATACAATCAGAACCTTTCAAGATAATACCAAAAAGGGATTTATAACCATCGAAAACTACCATCCCATAAAAAAATGGTCAAATTGAACCATTTAAGGCAGTTTTGTCGAAATAATTTGCACATGTCAAATTATAAATGCTTTGCAAATTAGACAAATTACTGTTTAATGACTGCTTAGGACGATTCCTTATGGGATGGTATTGACCATCGAAAGTATATTTCTCTTAGCGTACAGATGGATTCCAAATTACCTTACGTTGTCCCCTGATATATTTATACCAGGCAACCAGGATGGAATAATTTACTATAAGAAAATACTTGGGAACTTTTAGCCAAATAATCGACGATGCCTTTGGGTATATCATTCCTGCAGCAGCACAGAGGTAGAGGGCTAAATGAAATATAAACATCATGGTATATACATCGCCCTTTCCTCTCAAAACAATAATGACATTAGCACTAAAAGCAGTAATGAGAAAATAGGGAGTCAACCAACGCATCAATTTGTGAGACACATACTGGTAAGTAAAAAAACCGAACCGAAAGACATTGAGGAACTGGGTATGGTTAAAGAAGGTTGTTAAACCGCGCAAAACTGTCCGTACTTTTCTGTCCATTTCCCCAGATTCATCTTTTATGGAAGGATAATATCCGATCGCTTTGGGATCACTTATTCCGCGCAAACCGAGTTTTCTGCAATTGAGGAGAGTTCGAAAATCGCTTGGCATACTAGTCGAGAAGTCGCTACACACATCTTTACGTGCAGCGAAAAAAGAGCCGCTAAGTCCGACAATCGAATTTATGGAAGATTCCAATTTACGAAGCCACATTTCATAACGAACGTAAAGGCTCTCTCCTCCCTTTCCGCTCTCATCAATCACTCTGTCTTCGCTGCTAACACACCCGATGGTTCTGTCGGCAAAATTGCCTACGATTTGCCTGATTCCCATACTGTCTATACGGGTCGCGACATCTGTAAATACAAGGATTTCTCCTTTGGCATGCTCAACGGCATATCGCTGAGCATTTTCTTTTCCACCACGATTTTTAATGTCAAGAAGCTCTATACCTTGACCGGCATATTCGGCTACGATGTCATTGGTGTAATCCGTTGAGCAATCGGATGCTACAATTACCTGAAACCGATCCGACGGGTAGCTTATCTCAATAGTATTTTCGATCTTTGTCCTAATGCGAGCTTCTTCGTTATGTACCGTGATTACAAGCGTTACATTAGGCGTGTGTTCTTGAAAGTCCGAGCTTTTGCTTTTATAGAAGATTCTAATTATGATTAAAGAAAGAGGGTAGCCAATATATGAAAAGAAAGCCAGAAAAATGGAAATCCAGAAAAATGATTCAATCACCAGCCTCCACCTTTCCCATGAGTGATGAAATAGAGAATTGTAAATTCTCTAAATATAGATGAAATAAATGTGCCAACTCGATAGAGTGATTCAGCCGGCAAATATGTTGCTTTAGAAGTTTTCTACCCCACTAAAAGAAAGGAAACTTTATGGCTTTCATTAAAAACATCTTTCTTTCCGGAGCAGGCTGGACCCTTAGAAAGGGAAACCTGTGGGATATAACTTCTCAATACTCGGAACGTATACAGCTGACTCCTGCATCCTTTTCTCTTCGTGCCCGAAGGAATGGGCCGGTTTTTCAGATACTCTATTACCATCGTATACTTCCGGAAGCAGACCCCTTTGCCATTGATGCCATTTCTGCCGCCGATTTCGAACAGCAGATAGCCATGCTTTCATCCACATTCAATCTCATGTCTGTCGGCCGGCTTGCAAAGGCTCACAAAGAAGGCGCTATCCCACCCAAAACGGCATGTATCACCTTTGACGACGGCTATCTGGATAATATGGAATATGCATTTCCCATACTTAAAAAATTCAACGCTCCAGCTACCATTTTTCTGGCCACCGACTACATCGGCACCGGCAAAATCCTTTGGCCCGACAGACTTCTTTCGATTATAAAGCATACCGCCCTTATGAATATCCCGTCCGATTTTTGCGGTGAAGCAATACCACTAAGCACAATGAGACTTCGGAAAATAGCAGTAAAGAAACTACTTTCCTGGATGAAACATTTTACCACCGATGAACAGAATGACCAGCTTGAAAATCTTCAATCTTTCTGTGGAAAGCCTCCAACTCCAGTTAAGCGCTTAATGCTGGACTGGAATGAAGTAAGGGAAATGAGCAGGGCAGGAATAGAATTCGGAAGCCACACGATAACTCATCCTATTCTCTCCTTTTTATCCGATGAAGAGATAGAAAAGGAAATAAAAGAATCTAAATCGTTGATTGAATCTCAAATCGAAAAACCGGTGATATCTTTTGCCTATCCAAACGGTCGCTTACACGATTTTGATCAGCGCTCGATTGATTCTCTTAAGCGTAATGATTACCTTGCCGCCGTAACCACTTGCGATTGTGCAAATGATTCGAACTCCGATCCGTTTGCCCTGTCCAGAGAATCCGTTTGGGAGATGGATGCTAATAGATTATTTATAAGAATGGTTATGAAAAGGGTTTTACATGCTGAAAATATAGGCTCAGTCAACAAAATGCTTTTGATACGTGAGCCTTAAAATAGATCAGTGGCTTTGAAGTTTATGGATTGTACTGGTGCGGCTCAAGAAAAAATCTACTTCCCTGTAATTTCCTTAGGAGAAGTAAAAACGTAGTACGTATCGCGCCCTTATAATTCAACGGATTTAACGGCTCATTTCTAATCGCTTTAGCATAGTATTCAAAAGCTTTGGGGGCATAAACGGATGCATAGTGATACCCTCTGGTTCTAGCCCTGTAAGCGTTTCCTTGACGTATGAGTTGGGGGGTTATCAGATGTGGATACTCTTTGATAAATTTTTTGATGATTTTGTCCTGGTATGTGATACGCATATAAAAGTCTTTTGACAACTGGCCTCTTCTTATTCTGTAGCGTACCAGTTTTTCGGGAACAAAATCAAAACTACAACATGTAGAAAGCCTCAAAACAATATCCCAATCGTCTCCCATACGAAGATTTTCATCGAATGAACCAACCCTTTTAAGATACTCCTTCTCAACCACAAGTGAAGAGTGTGGAACAAAATTATTCACAAACAGATATTCCAGTACCTTTCCGCGCCTTAAAGTTTGGCCCCTGACATGATCAAATTGTATAGTGTTTCCGTAGTCGTCAAAGCCTACAACTTCCGAAAAACAGATGTGATTTTCAGGGGACTGAAGGACTTCCATTTGTTTTTCGACCTTTTGAGGCTCCCAAAGATCATCCGCATCCAGAAAACCTATATAGGAGCATTTCGAGAGTTCCACACCATATTTGCGTGTGTGAGCCTGACCGGCATTCTTTTTTCGTACATACCTCAGACGTTTATCGCGCGTATACGGCTTGACCACTTCCGGAGTATTGTCGGTGGAGCCGTCATCAATTACAAGTATTTCCCGTGGCGAAAGTGTTTGGTTCATTGCCGATTCAATTGCATGATTTATGAATTGGCCGCAATTATAAGTGGGTATTAATACGCTTATGTCCGCAGTATCATTTCTCACAGGAGAATCCCCTTCTAAGGTAACTTATTGTAATGGAACCTCTTGCGAGGCTGTATACTTTACTGGTGTAGTATAGATCGTGAGGATGTTCTACTATTGAAATCATACGGCGGGAATGTAAGCTCTAATGATTAAAATGGCTTATGAATCATGTGAACTATTCTCTTCGTTTATGACCATACTCCTATTTGCTCATATTGAGCGCTCCCTATCAGCCTTTCTATACTTTTCCTGTAGTTAAAAGTATAGTGCTCTTCGGCAATATATTTTCGTACGTACAGGTTTCCATTTCTCCCTAATCGTTTTGCCAACGCACGGTTTGAAAGTACCATACTCATCTTTTCCGCGAGTTGATCCACGTCTTCAGATTCAAACAGCAGGCCGTTGTATCCGTTCTTAATAATGGTAGGAGTACCGTCGATTCTGCTGGCGACTATCGGTTTTTGGCTCGCCATAGCCTCGCTCAGTACACGCGCAATCCCTTCGGTGCGTGATGGTAAAACAAACAATGAGCATTTGGACATAATTTCGGGAACCTTATCATAAAACACCGAATTCAACAATTCGATGTGCGGGTTATTATTCGCAAGCTTCTCAAAGTATTCTCTGCCTGTCGGACACCAGCCAACTATTTTCAACGAATGTTGAGGAAACTTATGGGAGATTTTATTGAATGCCCGCAGAAGGACATCGACTCCCTTGAGATACCAAGGAAAACCCATAAATAAAACATACTTATCGTCACGCGGCTTATTCTCCAAAAACCTTGACACTGGAACGAAATTTGGAAATTTAACCAGGTTTAAACTGCTGCGAACTCTTTTATTTACAAAACTAAGCTGCCCTTCATACATATATTTTGTCATATCCGCCTTTGATATCACATATGATGCAATAGGGCAGGCGATATGCTGTTTAATCTTACCACTAACGCCTGGATCGGGTCTGCCGTCCGGGCCAAACTTAAAGGCAGCTTCAAAGTTTCCATTCACCTCTATAAGCGCTTTCGTACCGGTGATCCTGGCAATAAATACAGCAAGTATACCTGTTATCAATGGGTTGTGAGATATAACCACATCAAATCTGTTTCCGCTCAAATGCAGAGCCAGAGCCTTGCCTATGGTATGAAGTAAGAGTTTGACATTTCTGATAATGATGCTGCCTGAATGATATTTATAGGGTAAGAAGCGAAATGCTCCGATTCTATCCACACTCATATGCATATCGCCGATAACCGGCGTAATTATATAACCTTCGCACCATTTGCTGAGCCACTGGTACCGATCACTATAGGCATGTGTTTTTTTAGGCATTTGAGGCCCACTTCCAATAAATAGTAGTTTTGGCTTTTGCATAGGTTTTGCCCTCTTTCTCCTGCAAATATGGAAGGTTATTGTCATCCGATTGCATTGTATCAAATAAATCGTGAAAAAAGCCGTTATGATTTAAGCATTGCCCGCAAGCCTTCAAGTTTCCTTCCGCAATTCTTTAGAACTCGTTTCCCCCGATGATGATTTACAGCCTATACTTTAACAGAAGTGGGAAATTACTTCTGCTGATTTTTTGAAATTATCATTGCAGTGAGTATTGTTTTAAAATCTTACCCGCAAAGGGAATTTTGCTGAAGTCTTTTGTAATAGTTTTCTTCAATTCCCGTGTTTGCCACGATTTGTCAAAAAGTATATAACCACTATAAACACAAACACCAAAACAGATAAGCGCGATTAAATTGGCGATCGTATATGCGGGCAGCAGGTATGTCGCCAGCGCATATACTGATCCCCCCATTATCAAAGAACCCAAAAGCGGCGGAATCACCGGTCTGATCAGATCCAACCATTCTACTTCCAGGATTCTTCGAGTTATATTACCGGTAAGTCCTATATAAACTATGTTGTAAATAAAGAACCCAACGGCCATCCCCTCTATACCAAAACCTAACAGCGCGAAACATGCGCCAATAAAACCGATCTGAGCCACCAATGAAAAGATTGTGTGCCTGCGGTATTTGCCGACGCCTACATTGAACGCGGTTATCATTCCGGCAAACGATTTGAACATGCAGCCCGTGAGGATAATTTGAAAGGAGGGAATCATGGGTGCCCACTTCTCCCCGAGCAAACTGTTTACCATATACGGTGCAGTCACGGCAAGGCCGACATACAGAGGAAAATTCATGCCCGCGATGAGAGTTAGCGCCTTTGCGAGTTGCTTTTGAAGCGTCCTTTTATTCTCCTGGTTTCTGCTGAATGAAGAAAAAAGTACCGAATTAATGTTAAGTGTTATTCGATTCAGGGGCATTATCGCCAGACTCATACCTTTATCATAGAAACCAAGCGCGGCGGTTCCCATCCAACGTCCAATGAAAAATTTATCGGTGTTCTTCGAAATGAACTCCATTTGTGATTTCATAAAGCTCCAAAATCCAAAATCATAAATCCGTTTCATCAGGTTATGATTGAAATACAGCATGGGAACCCATTTTGCCCAGACGCATAACATGATACTAGCCGCAATATATGGAATCAGTTGACCTAATACCAGCGCCCAATATCCAAATTGCATGATCGCCAGAGACAATGTTACAGCTGTTATCATAATACTTTTTATGATTTCTATGATTGAGATCGCTTTAAAATCCATTTGCCTTCTTAGTATGGCCAGAGGGGTTGATTGGAATGCTGTAATAATGAAATATGACGACAACACCTTAATGACCGTACCGGCTTGCGGAGTGTTAAAAAACTCTGCTATCAAGTTGCTTGCCACAAAAAACAACAGGGCCAGAAATAATGAGACGCTAAGATCGATTGTAAATACCGAATTAACAAGCCTTCGATCAGTTATTCGGTGCTGAACAAGCGCATCACCGAAACCAAAGGTGGTAAAGAGATTCGCATACCCGATCAGCATCATGCCCACCCCCATTACTCCGAAATCCTGCGGAAGAAGCATGCGGGCAACCAGGATGGAAGAAACAATTCGAATCGCATGAGAAGGAAAACGCACAAGTGTATTCCAGTAAAGCTGTTTACGTGTCGCATTATTCTTTTCCAAATCAGACGATCGGGTATCCACATCCTTCATGTATTCTCTCTTTTTTATCCCCCGATATTTGGGGGCTGATAAAGCCTAAGGAGGCCATAGGATATAAAAAGGTAGATGCCTTACTGCATTAAAACAGTAATCAACTAATGAATTCTTTTTCTTTTTCCATTCTCCAATAATCGCAGACATTCAATTACCGGCAAAGGGAAACCATTTGTATTATACAAGCATCAATTCTTAGGCCAGAAATGTATAGAGAGGGTAAATAGAGGTACTTGACCGCAGTAAACTGGTTAACTTCAGTCCGGGATAATTTCGTATAATGATCAGTGTGAGACTACAATAATTCCTTTATATTACAAAAGGGGAGATCGCCTGCACGATACTCCCCTTTATTCACATCCTATTAAAAATCGACTAATTCATCACATTTACGATCTTAGATTCACTTATTCCGTTATTTATCAGATTTAGTCGCACGATGTATCGGCCGGAAGCGGTGTTCTTCATCTTAATTTTGTTGAGTCCACTGATACCGTCTTTGGAACAACTCCATATCTTTTTTCCATGCATATCGAATACATCCAGGTTGATCCGGTCCGCTTCTGAGAGCTGCACCGAAAATTGAATACCGTTGTTTACAAGAACATGATTCATGGAGTACCCAAATCCCTTAGCCATGCCTCGGCCGAGCTTTGCATCCCAAACCGATGTTGGTGAACCGGGCTTTGCAATACCGGAATCCGGTACGGCCACTTGTCCGATTCTTTTGGAGGATATCACGAAATTGTCGAAATACCGACTCTGGTTTGCTGGAGATCCCCCATTCCAGTAACAATCCAGCATTACTTCGTTGATCTCAAGCTCATCGCTGCCGCGAATATCCAGACCGGTCTGCTCGACAATCAAATCATCATCCGCCCAGATTCTATGAATTCCGTTTTGTTGCCCTGGATCATTCAATCTGACCTCCATCTCAAAACAGATCCATCTTCCCACATTACCTGGATCATTAAATGAAAAGTTCGATATTGCTTTAGGCAACCAACCGCTGCTGTTTCCCTGTGTACTGCTTTGGGTTGCCTTTATATCCGAAACCACCTTTCCATCTTCAATCCAGCAATGAACCTCAAAGGGCGAACTCCAGTTGCTGTGTGACCGATGACGAACACGGGCCATCTTCGGAGGGAAATCAATGAAACCTTCCTCAAACTTGTGGTACCATCTCACAAACAAATGAGAAGGAAAACCGTCCTCCCGATAACGCATTATCCATCCTGCATCATCCTGGCCGGAGGTATAGCTTTGACGCAAAGACCTGGAGCCCGAAAAAGCATCCGCGTCCGTCACCTCAAATCCATTGTTGCTGTAGTCGTGGTAGTTTCGGCTCAAATCCGTTTCGTCTTCGAAATCGTCAAACCACAACCATTCCGGATTATTCTCCCAACGATCATCCCCGGTACCAACATGTGAATCGCCGTCCTCATCCAGGTTATCAGTGGTGTCGACATCGGCAGTGTCGTTGTCGCCGGAGGATGTGTCGATATCGCCCGAAGTGGTATCCGCGACGGAACTGTCCGGAGTATTATCCACATCTGTATTTCCATCGTTAACTTGATCACCGTTACCGCTTGAAGAAATCGGACCTATTCTTTGGGTTGAAATTACAAAATTATCAAAATACCGATTCTGATTCTTCGGTGATCCACCATTCCAATAACCGTCCAACATCACCTCATTGATCTCCAGATTATCATCACCGCGAATATCGAGGCCCGTCTTCTCGATGATGAGTTGATCATCCGCCCAAATCCTGCAGACTCCATTCTGCTCTCCCCGATCGTTTAACTTTACTTCCATCTCAAAGCAGATCCATCGTCCGACATTTTCCGGGTCGTTGAACGAAAAATCCGACCAGAGCTTGGGAAGCCAGCCGCTGCTGTTGGCCTGAGTACTTGTGGTTGCTTTTATGTCCGCCACCACTCTTCCGTCCTCTATCCAACAGTAAACTCCAAACGGCTTCTCCCAGCTGCTGTGCGAGCGATTACGCATACGAGCCATTTTCGGCGGAAACCCCTCAAAGCCTTCCTCAAACTTATGATACCATCTCATAAACAGGTGTGATGGAAAACCTTCCTCCCGATAACGAATAACCCAACCGGCATCAACCTGACCGCTCGAATAACTCTGTCGCAAAGACTTGGTCCCCGAAACTGCATCCTCATCGGACACCGCGAAGCCGTGATCGCTGTAATCCTGATAGTTTTCTCCCAAATTAGTCAGGTTTTCGAAATCATCAAACCATAGCCATTCGGGATTGTCATCCCATCGTTCTTCTCCATCGACTGCAGTACCGTTGTCCATATCCCCGGTGTTTCCATTGTCGCCGCTATCTCCTTCATCTGCTGCTCCGTCGTCAACGACACCACCATTATCTTGCTGATCATCGGTTCCGGTTATTGATATCGGACCGATTTTTTCGGTGGAAATGATAAAATTATCGAAGTAGCGATTCTGACTCTTTGGTGATCCACCATTCCAATAACCGTCCAACATCACCTCATTGATCTCCAGATTATCATCACCGCGAATATCGAGGCCCGTCTTCTCGATGATGAGTTGATCATCCGCCCAAATCCTGCAGACTCCATTCTGCTCTCCCCGATCGTTTAACTTTACTTCCATCTCAAAGCAGATCCATCGTCCGACATTTTCCGGGTCGTTGAACGAAAAATCCGACCAGAGCTTGGGAAGCCAGCCGCTGCTGTTGGCCTGAGTACTTGTGGTTGCTTTTATGTCCGCCACCACTCTTCCGTCCTCTATCCAACAGTAAACTCCAAACGGCTTCTCCCAGCTGCTGTGCGAGCGATTACGCATACGAGCCATCTTCGGCGGAAACCCCTCAAACCCCTCCTCAAACTTGTGATACCATCTCATAAACAAATGCGAGGGAAAACCTTCCTCCCGATACCTTACAATCCATCCAGCGTCAACCTGACCGCTGGAATAGCTCTGACGCAGAGATTTGTTTCCTTCAAATGCATCTTCATCAGATACGGCTAAATCTCTATCACCATAATCCTGATAGCTGTCCCCCAAATCATCCAGGTGTTCAAAATCATCAAACCATAACCATTCAGGATGATCGACCCAACGGTCTCGTTCTCTGCTTGCCAGCACTTTACCAGAGCCGTTTTCATTCGAATCGATCTGCCCGGCTTCTGTTGTTACACCCAAGAGCGCAACAACAGAAGCAGAAACGATCAAAAAATTCCAGACTGTTTTCATGTTACCCCTTTTATAGTAGTTCCTCTAAAGGATAAGTTAACTTCTTATTTGCCGTAAATGTTGCAATTACATAAGTTTAGTTTATAACTGCAGTCAAAAGAGATTCAGGCTTACCGTTTTCATGAAAGCCTCCTTTCTTTGATCTTTATCCAATTATACATTCAAGCATTTCACATCGGAACCAATAATTAACTTTTGCGACCAAAACACCTTCTCTAAACGTTTCGCAACATTTTCCTTAACATAACTATGAAGTAAAACCATGCCGAAGATTGTTTGTAAAGCGCTTAAACAAACCACTGCTTTTCATATCCTATATTTGATGTGATTTTTGGTAAGGATTACTGATCCGGCACAATCTATTAGCTTAAGCGTTTTATTTAATCAGCAATCCACGACTTACACGCTTAAACTTCACCCTCACACCCTCACTTCTTGCGGTTGAGCCTCCCCCGGAAGGCTTGCGGCAACAGAAGCCTAATACTTTTTAACACATCTAGTTTTCGTCCAAATGAAAAGGAAAATTGGACGCATTATGAAAGGGTAATGTCCGAAAAAAGTATAAGTCCCTAAAAGAAAAATCGGAGTATTCGCGACAGGAGGAGTTTCCACCTTTTATGGTTTCTTTAATTTATTGCCGGATTCGTCAGCACATACTTTTATCGCGAAAGCGCAAGTAATCATTCTATCATACCTGGCTCAAGAAGCGCATATTCTACCTTTTGATTCTCAAACATTGAAAAAGCGATCTCTTCTAAGACAATTATGAAGGCCGTTAAGTACCAGTAATGAGCATAGTAGAGAACCGAGACAAAGGTCCCGGAGGCAAAAAAACCGGCGAAACCGGCAATGAAAGCTCGAGAGAGTGACTGCAAATATCTAGCATCCGGCTGATCGATACCCTCGGTTAGAGAAATAACTGAAAAAAGTGATCTTAAATTATAAACCAGTAAGATCATAAATAAAACAATTCCTGCTATTCCAAGCTCAGGCATTAGAGTAAACCATAATGAATGAGCAACCACGCCATACATATTTCGTCTGAATTCCGGCGATTGGTACTCGGGCAGACGAACCGGATAGTTATTCCCTCCTACCCCAAGTGGGTTGTCCAAAAACATGTCCCAGCCGGCTTCCCAGAATAAAATGCGAGTGCGCGCAGTTGACTCCTGTGTATCGGTTACAGTGTCCATTTCTTTCCAGTAGGATTCATTAGCCGCAAAAAACACTATTGTAGACAAAACTGCAATGCTTGCAAGAGAGGCGATTTTCCTCCTGCTGAAAAACCACACAACAGCGGTTGCCGCGACAAGGCCTACAAAGCCGCCACGGCTGAAGCTGGTGACAACCGCTACCAAGCCTAAGATCAGACCGATTACAAGAATCATTTTTTTCCACATTTTCTTTTCGGTTAATAGAAGAAAATAACAGAAAGGAAGCCATGTATTAACAAAAAGAGAAATATCGTTTTCATCCAGAAAGTAGTTGCCCGGCCCACGCCCCTCATTTATAATGCTGTACATCGACAGTATAATCATGGTCAAAATTCCGATCATCATAATCATACGAAGCCTTTTTGTGTTGGTTACCGTAAACATTACCGATAATATAAAAGGCATATACAATAACATCGCTTTGAATGTCCGGAACGCGTACCTGTTGTTATGCGCGAAGGGAATGTGAAGCGCCGTCAGTGCTATCAGAAGCCAGATTACATTGAGATTGGGACTCCAGAAAAAATCAAGCTTACCTTTTAATATAACAAAAATTATTAAAATAAAAGTTAAGATCATCAGCGGCCGCCCAGCAGATATTGCGGGAACGACATCGTGAGGACGGGCATAATCGAAGAACAGAAACATCAAAGCGAAAAGGAACCACAATCTGCCTTCGGTGTGTGCTTTTGTTGATTCCATGACTTTATCCGATTGTTACGAGGTTATAACTATTTACAAAGTATACTTTTAATTTAATACTACAAGCATTCAAAACTTATACCGTAACCGGGTTAGAGTGTTTTGGCCTATCTCAGACAAAACAGGTTCTCCCCACTAATTATCTATGTGTTTTTTTGTTTTCGATGCCTTGATCTCTGATCCTTTAAATCTCCGTTTTCTCAGCACTTAGTCTCATATAAAGGCGCTCGTATGCCTTGGTCATCGTTTCCGCACTGAACTTCTCTATGAAGATTTCCCGCCCGCGCTTGCCGAATGATCGACGCTTTTCCGAATCATCCAGAAGCTCTGTTATTCTAGCCGCCATTTCGTCGCATGCTCCCCGAGTTACCAGATAGCCGTTTTGCCCCGAAATAACCGCGTTTGGAACTCCTCCTACCGCATATGCCACTATCGGACATCCACCAGCCATTGCCTCCAGGACCGCCATCGGCAACCCTTCACGAAAGGAAGAAAGTACGAAAATGTCAATCGTGCGTACAATCCGGGGGATGTCGACTCTTCTGCCCGTGAAGATAACCGAATCTTGCAGCCCCAAGGCTTGTGCTTTATCCCGAAGCTCCTGCTCGCAGGGACCTTCGCCGACGATAACAAAATAGGTTTGAGGCCGTTGCCTTTTTACCCGACTAAACGCCTCCAAGGCCTCTCCCAGGGCCTTTTCGGTACTCAGTCTCGCAATTGTTCCAATTATGGAACCGTCCGGTGGGACACCTAAAGATCGCCGAACCTCTTTACAATCTACGGGTAAGTTGTATGGTTCGGGATCTATACCATTGGGAATAGTCAGGAGCCGTTCTTTTGATATCCGTTCGTATTTGCGAAGATTGTTACTGGTATCGTCGGAAACGCCTATCATACGATACACAAAATGAGATAAAAGATTCTCGAAAACCATGTATCGGCGTTTGTCGGGAAACTGTCGTGCGTGATCGGTGTGAATGATTGTTTTTACTCCGGCAAGCATAGCACCCATGGTACCATCGATCAGAGGGTGTGTATTATGCGTATGAATAACATCGATTCGCTGATTCCTCAAAATTTTTGCGACTTTCAAAAACGAAAAATAGTCCGCGTTTCCAGGTTTTCTGCTTAACGAGAAAACGGCGATACCTCGTGCTCGAAGTTCATGCTCAAAGGGTCCCAGATTGCGCAAACATAAAACAGAGCACTCAAACTGATCACGACGTATTGTTTTACAAAGGGTAAGTACAACCTGCTGAAGTCCGCCGATTGCGAGATCATGAGTGATTTGCATTACCCTTAGTGGCCTCTGAAGTCGTTGTTCCATCTCGGCTGCATATGCTTCTGCAGCTGCGTCAGGCATCTTCACAGCATCCCCCTTAATTGCGGAACAAAATTCGAGCTAAAAGGATCAACCAGAGCAGAAGGCAACTACAAATTAAAGATTTCAATATACCCGCAGCTATCTCGGTATCTTAGGGCTGCGCCGTCCACGGAATATATTAGAGGCTCAATGACTATAACCAGCAAACATAATACCTCAAAGGATACTATCGTTTCCTCCGATGGAATTTGTTTCTTACCGGGTGAGGACGAGTAATAAAAAAATTCGAAAGGTGATAATCTCTGTTATAAGAAAGGCTTATGCATTTACCGGCCCTGGTGGTATATTAGTACCACCGATAACACACACGGAGATTTTCAACAGAGAGGAAGACTTTTTTGTTTGTGAGAAATAAGGAGCGAACTCTCTTTGGCGTTCGCCCCTTGAAAAAGAGAGAGAGAGAGTTAACGTACGGAATGCAAATTAATCACCTGCTGCCGACCAATGCCTTTTAGTTCACAAAGCAGCGGCATAGATCCGACATTTGCTTTACTATCAACCGGCAGGTGCAGGTTGCCTCCTGCACCAAATTGCTCCAAACTCCATCGTGCAATTGTTCTTCCTCGCATATCAAAGAGCCGTGCTGCGGTGTATCCGTGTCCGGATGGAAGCGTCAGGTTTAAAACATTGTTTTTTTGAATATACCCCGTAACAACCCCTGCTTCGACGATGCCCGACATGTTTACAGTAGCCAGGTTTGAAGTCTCGTTTTTTCGGCGGCCCAGGCGAGGATGGACATCGCCTATTTCGCCCAAATTCCAGTCATGACCGATAAGCGTGCTGTCGTTACCGCGCGGATAAGCTCCTATATCGGGCGCCTGATTATCGTATCCCGGAGATAGTGTGCCCCTGACAATTCCGCCATGAACAAGGGGTGAACCCTGGGCTAGATGAAAATCGCCTCCGTCAGGATCAACATACTCTGGTTCGTAAACAAAACTTTTCGTGTCCAGACCGGTCTCCTCCTGCCATTGCGACAGTGTCATTCTTTGTCTGTCATAATGCCAGCTGCATGCATCACCCTGCATGATATTCCCCTCGGAAAAAGCAATAAGATCATTCCAGGAGCTTGGTGTAGACCTGTTTTGAACATACATATACGTTGAACCGATATTATTCCATGCCTCCATGCCAGAATTGTTCTTCTCGGCCGCCGTATATCCGCCGTAGATAAAATGATGTATACCATGCGCGGTGTTGTTATAAACTTTCCAGTCGGTACAATTATGATCCAGTTCCATAAAAAGTTGGGTATTTACCGCAATGTTTTCATAGTAGACGTTTCGTTGGGAATAGCGAGTTCCGTCGGTAGATCCCATACCCAAAAAGGCGACCTTCGCGTTACGGGCGATATTTCGCCGCCAGGTATTGTCACGGACAGGTCCCGATTTTTGTCCGTAAGCGCTGTACATGTGCCCTCCGCCATCGGCGGTATTATTCTGAATTATGCTGTTTTGGGCATCAAAAGCCATAATACAGGCTCCGTTATGAGAGCCGTTACCAAAGGAGCCCATATCATGCACATAGTTGTTTTCAATCAGGCAGTGTTGCGAGCTTTGTATGAAAATACCCCAATGAAGGCTGGTGTCGTCACCCTGGATATAGCCTTCACTGACATCACAGTTTCGAACGATGCCGTAATCGGCGCCCGAACGAAACCCAATCGCCCCTTCGACTCTAAAACCGTCCAAAACTATATGATCTCGTCCATATATACCAAGAGCAGGGCTTCCGTTTGTTGAGCCTTTAAACACAGCCTGGTGAAGTTGAGCGCTCTTAATAACTATCGGATTCTGAGCGGTCCCCGATCTCGAAGGATTAAAGGCGTATTTAGATGTGTTGTCGGTATCGTCGATATACACTCCAGGCTCGACCAAAATCGTATCGCCGGGTTGTACTATAGAAAGCTTGTCAAGCAGCTCCCTACTATCGGATACGGTGTACACGGCACCGAATGCCGCCCATTGAAGACACAGTGAAGCAAACACGATAAAGTGATGACGAAAATTCATTTAGACCCCTTTTTTTAATCGATTAAATAGAAGGACAGCCTGACGGCGTCCGGAACTATTTTCTGGCATCGTTGCTGATTTTTTTAAATCGACCAGGTTAGTTTGGTTTGTTTAGCTGCGTGCGTGCGATTTAAGGATCAGCCGTTTTTTTTTCGATACCTAGACTTTGTGAACGAAATAACGGCCGAGTCTTATTCGTTATTTGACGTATTTTGGGAAAGGATCATCTATGGAATTTTTCGACAATCATATGGATGGAATCAAGCGCATAATCAGAAGAATTCGGTCATACAGCGGATGAATTATTGATGTTTTCGTGGTGTCCTAAAGTTGTTCACCAAACCTCCCAACTACATCCAACTCTATTTTTTGAGTCGGTAATAGCTCCGAATCGGTTCTGTTTGCTTTTTTTCTTGGGCCAATCGCAGGATAGTGCCGCGTTAAGGTGATCTATGTTTATTATTCTCCAATCTCCCTTCACCGGATCGGCAAAAACAGGTCTTAAAGCCACGCTGCAGGAGTCAAAACCGGTTGTCAGTCTCCAGGACTGAAGTCCATTACTTTTGGTCGCTTCGTGCCAGGCAGAAGCCAGGAGTGGAATCACGTTGAAATCGGATTGTGAAATTAAAAAATTCCAGGGTGCGGGACGGGAATGGTTTTGCTTAAACATAACAGAATCGGAAATATTGTACCTGAAACTAAAATCACTGTTATTCTTTTTTACAGCATGATAACCGCCGTAAAAAAAGGTATTAACTCTCCATGCAGTGTTATGATGAATGTCAAACCCCTTACAGTCACGCGCAACAAAAAGAAAGCTTTCACAATCGGTAACGACATTGTCGTGGTACTCATTATTTTCACTCAGATGTTTTCTGCTTGTACTGCCTATCCCAAAAAAGCCTGTTTGACATTTGCGGGCAAGGTTATATCGATATAAATTATTGTTTGTTCTACCCCCCTTTTGCCCAAACCCGGAATGCATTAAGTTACCACCATCGACGGTATTATGCTGAATGATATTTCTGCTTGCCTTGGAGTGAATCATCACACAGGCGCCGTTATGGCTATTACTGCCTATCTGCGCCATATCCTGGACATAGTTATGTTCAACTATACACCCAAAAGTTTTACCCGAAATGTATATGCCCCAGTGAAGACTTACATCTCCCCCTTGGATAAAGCCTCGTGAAACCTCACAGAACCGTATCTTGCAACTATCTGCCCCCTCTTTAACTCCGATTCCTCCTTCTACTCTGAATCCCTCGATTATGATATGTTTTCTTTTCTGTATACCCAAAGCCGGTACGGAATCATTTCTCGATCTTATTGTCGCTGCATGCAATCTCTTGGAGCGAATGACTATAGGCTTGTCGGCCGTTCCCGAACGTGCGGGGTTGAATGCCCTTTGCCAAACGGATTTACGGTCGATATAGTACCCTTTCTCCACCAGTATCGTATCGCCGGGCATCGCTTCGACAAGTGCCCTCGACAACTGTTCAGATGTTGAGACGGTTTGAGATCCGCGTGTTGCTGAGACCATCGATAAAGTTGCAAAAACAAATACATTTGTTGCTGACCGAAGCAGTAAATTAAATCTCCGTATGCCCTCCATGATAATCCTTTCCTTAATTTACTTCCAAATATTGCCTTTAAAGTGGGTGGAATCTTTACTCACCATCGGTATCGCTTCCCGGTTCAGAATTACCAAGCCTTATCAGTTGTCGCATTTTTCCCGATGTTTCGCGTTTTATATAGGGCGGATACTCGAAGGCGCATTCGAAGTAATCACCAAATTCGTCGGCAACCAGCTTTTTTATATGTTTCTCCATTTCGTCTCCAAAACCCGAGTTCTTTACTATCCGGAAAGTCAACTTGCGCCCTTGCTGGACAGCCTGATATTGTCGAACGCGATCACCATGTTTTTGTACGTCCTTGAAGATGTATGAAATAAATGCAGAGTTGTATCTTTTTCCGTCTGGGCCCACAAGCACATCTCGAGCGCGGCCATGAACCTTTTCCAAAACAGGAAGTCCCTTTCCGGCAAACGGCCCCTTAAGTCTTACGACACCTATATCACCAAGGTTGTATCGAATAAGCGGCTGTAATCGATTATGCAGTTCCGTCACGATCAGGGTTCCCTCTCCCTCGGGAAGAACTTCCCCGTTTTCGTTTTGAACTTCCAGAATAAGGTTCTCCGCATTTATATACATTGTTCCGGTCGAATCTTCATGACCAATCGTTCCTACCTCCGCGCAGCCGTACTCATCGTAAACGGTTGTTTTCAAGACATTCTCAATCATCTCACGTCTATGAGGTGTCAACAACTCCGATGTAGTAATAATTGCCTGTATGTTATCAAACAAATAATTATTTTCACCGGCAAAAGCGGCGAACTCGTAGATTGACGAAGCATATCCGTAGAAGTAACAGCGCCCCATCCGTTGAATTCGTCTGGCGTAACTGTGCATAATCTCCGGAGTATACCTGAAAGCAGACAGTCTGATTCGGTTTAACAGCGCATCTTTTATCCTCACCCCTCGTCTGTCTCTCTGTTTCAACGGTATGCCCCAGAAACGCACCTGACGCATACCAGGCTCAATGCCCGCCCAGGAGTATGCACGATATGTTATCGCCTGCTCACGAGCCATCGCCTCATCATTTTTGTACACCGTTATCGGCTCACTTGTTGAGCCCGAAGTGGTCTTGGCGGTTACTCTTGGGAACATTTGTCTGCTTGTAAACTGACTGGGATTTTCCTTGAGTTGGCTTTTTGTAATAACCGGACACTCCTCAAGGCTCTGTACATGATTGTAAAAGGGAATGTATTGGCGCGCATAAGCCAAAAGGTTTTTGAGATAAGCACTTCTGTACTCATGAATCTGCTCCGGTGTCATCCATTGTGTCCTGTCATACTCTTTTATGTAACGGAATGTCGGTTCCGACCTGAGAGCCGCGGCAGTTTTATAAATTGTTCTTGCAAAATTAGTATTCACTTGAAGTCTCCAGTTTTTTATAAGGTCTGCAGCTTCACGTTAAGAAATTGAAACCTTTCATTCCACTCTTCTAAACGGTTTTTATGGAGCGCAATTATTTCTTTTTTCAAAACCACGTACTTGCTCCGAATAAGAACTATCTTTTGCGCGATGTCCCCGGCCGTACAATCGGTAAAAATCGCACCTTGAGGATAATATTCCCTCAACGCGGCACTGTCGCCCAGAAGCAGTGGCTTCCCCAGGCTCATAGCCTCATAGCCGCCGCATACAAGCACCTCAGGAAACCGGGTCAGCGGCATCACAGCCTGACATTTATTCATCAGCTCGAAGTAGCGATCGTCGGGAATAAAACCTGTACAGATTAAATTGTCCGGCCTCGAATCCATCTCATCAAGCACAGACTGTTTGGGTTTCCCAGTGATATACACCTGGTAATCGGGCCCAAGCAACCGACAAGCTTCGGCAGCCTCCCGAACCGGCTCATCCCTTGCCCAAGTGGAGGGGAAAAATAAACTGAAAGTATTCGGCTGAATATCGACGCTTTCTTGTCGACTCTGTTGAATGAAAGGATCGGTAAGAATGAAAGGCGCGCCCCCCGAAAGTTCTATACGCCGCGCAATGCTGCGATTTGTTACGATGGTCAGGTCGGCGGTGCGGGAAGTAAACCTGCTTAGAGCCATAAATATCTTATATTTCATACGTCTTTGGTTTTGCTCATCAAGCATGAAATTGCTGTGCCGGTCAACGATAAGTTTATATCCGAACACTTTCTTAAAGAAACATGCCAATGTGGCCAAAATCATACTTGGGTTCTGCACTACGACTACCTTTTTCCGATATCGCGCAAGAATTACCAGTGTTTTAATCACCGACAACGGAAAACGCAGCAGACCATACCCCGATTCATCAATTATCTCCAATGACGCACATAGACGCTGTGACAGTAGAATCGATCTACGTTGTCGCTCCCAGGCGATCCATACAATGCTCGAGATTGCGACATTTTCCATACATTTGCTTCCTTTTTTCAAATGAAAATTGCTGTTCCAAACTCTCTTTTTTTTCGGATTATTTTAGTGGAGAGTCACAATCAGAGGGAGCACTTATCATGCCATGCAGTACCACATGAAATTGTCGCTAAATGCATATAAGTCGCGAACATAGGGATCTGCGGCATATCGTTTGCGAACGTAAACAGAGTTACCGCCGTCCGATATACTTCTTTAGAGGAGAAGACAGCTATGAAAAACATATTACATTTGCGAAGTTCAGGTGGTGTTCTGGGCGCGGAGAATGTAATAATCGAACTGTCACGCTTTTCCGGCAGAAACGGCTTTCATTCCATTGTTGGTGCTATTCATCATACAAAGGATCCTGCTCCTCAGTTCATCAGACTTGCCACTAATAAGGGTATAGAAACAAAGCTTTTTTCCGCCACAAGAAGATTTGACGGTAAATGTATGAGGTCAATAAGAAGATTCATTAAGGAAAGAAAAATCGACCTCATACATTGTCACGGCTATAAAGAAGACATTTACGGGTATTTTGCGGGAATGGGTTATCCCAGGGTAGCTACAAACCACTTGTGGAAAAAGTCCGATCTGCGCTCCAAAGCATATACGGTTTTGGATTCCTTGATGCTTCATCGGTTTACATCCGTTATTGGAGTGTCCGAAGAAATAGTCGAGGAAATGAGGTGCAAAGGAATCAAAAATACCCTTAAAATTGCCAACGGTGTCGACTGTTCTCTTTTTGCGCCACGTCAAAAGTCCACGAAAATTCTAAAAGAGCTGAATTTAACCAATAAAGATACCGTTGTTTGTATGGTTTCGAGTCTCTCCCCGGTGAAAGCGCACAGTATAGCCATTCACGCCTTTACGAAGCTGATAAAGGATTTTCCAAATGCGAAATTGTGCATTGCGGGAGAAGGAAAAGCAGAGCCGGATATCAGAAGATTGATAGAAGAATATAAACTTTCACAGGCAACAATTCTAACCGGGGCGCTTGAGGATATTCCCGAGTTCCTTTCGGTTGCCGATATTTTCCTGCTCCCTTCATTGAAGGAAGGTCTTCCGATGGCATTATTGGAAGCGATGGCAGCCCAAAAGCCACCGATTGCTTCTGCAGTAGGCGAAATCCCCAATGTGATCGATAACGGCATTTCAGGCATTTTAGTTGAACCTGCAAACGCAGATCAAATAACTGACTCTCTAAGGTTTCTTTTGAATAACCCCCAACGCGCAATGACAATCGGCCGTGAGGCAAGAAGCCGAATAGTACGGGACTTTTCCTCAGAGGCTATGGCCGATTCATATTGTGCGGTCTATGAGGAAATACTGGCCAAAGAAGCGGGAAAGATGAGGATGAGAACGATGCAAAAAGCCTATAAGAAGGCATAACACAGACGAAAGCTGCTCTACTTTATTCCTTTCAGGTAACCAGGCGGGCTCTCTTTGGCTGTACAAAGATGCCGTCTCATTATCAAACCTGCTTCTAATTTCTTCAGCAGTCATTTTATTCTCTATATTTGATTTTGCAGGGCAAATAGATCTTGGCGTACCTTTGCTATTCACACCCTATCCTTCTTGGAAACAAGTCACAGCAGCCGGTTTTGCATACGTATGTATGCCTTTTGAACTGTATTTTTACAATAATATCTTAGCTCAGGATTATAAAGCCGTGTAGGATTTTCAGAGAATCCATGATCTTTTAGATATTACCATCTGCCGAATAGTATATAGCGGTAAAACTCCTTCAGTGGTGTTTATTTATATTCAACAGTTACTGGATACATTCTCGAGGTGGAAATCAAGCGACTGTTCGCGTTCATAAAAGGGTCATAAACTATGCGCATTGTTCTTCAGAGAGTAAAGAGAGCGAGTGTAAAAGTAAACGGTTCAATGGTGAGCAAAATCGGACCTGGAATACTGTTGCTTTTAGGTGTACATATCGATGACACTTTTCAAATGGCTGAATTTCTAGCCGCCAAGTGTGCTGATGTACGAGTATTCAACGATGAAGAGGGAAAGATGAACCTGTCGCTTAAGGACGTCGGCGGGGCTGCACTGGTTGTTTCGCAGTTTACTCTTTATGGAGACAGCTCTAAGGGAAGACGACCGAGTTTTGTCCAGGCCGCAGGCCCTGAAAAGGGAAACGAGCTGTATCAACATTTTGTATTGCAGCTTCGAAAACATATCCAAATCGTACAAACAGGCCGATTCGGTGCCAACATGGAAGTGACACTAATAAATGACGGGCCGGTTACACTGGTTTTGGAGAGGTAACCGCTACAACCTTTTTACCGTAAACAAAACCACCGATGTATCCCAAGGAATATCCTTACCAGCAAGTTGTATGCGCGCCTGCTCATGAATCGCGGTAATCATATCCCGGTCTACACTTTCAAACAGAGACGCTGAAAGGCCCTGAGGTTTTTCAGTGTCGTAAGTGAACCATCCGGCGATATCCCTCGAAGTAATCCTTCTTTTACCCTGCAGATCAAGCCTGGTTGTACGGACACTGAACCCAGATTCTTCCAAAAACGTAATAATCTGTTCGAGATTCCAGTTAACAAGTGCATTACGAGGATCATCAAAAAGCTTCTTTTCAGCACTTTTTAGGGCATCCTCAATCAAGCTGTCACCGAAAGTAAGCCTATCCGATAATCTTGTTCCATTTCGATGATCTGTTTCGGCCAGAACCAAAAGTCCATCACTTGACAACAGTTGTGTAACCTCATTGAGCCAATGCTGTTTATTAACCGTATTGATAAGTGCATTACGCCCTAAAATTCTGTTGAACCGCACATCACTGCCGGCGACCGCACGCATTTTTTCCGCAAGATTCGGCGAATTCATGAGAATGATCTGAGGACGTCTGAGCGGTTCGAATTTTTCTGCCATTGCCTTCAGGGTATCAAAGCTTTGCCTGTCGTGTGCACATGCCCATACTCCCCCGGCAGATGCCTGACGCGCGGCTTCAAAGGTCAGCAGGCCGGTGCGGGCGTGAAGGTCCAGCACAAGATGATGCCGATCAAGATCGGCGGCCCGCAGAATCGTATCACGAATATATGCCATGTGCCTTCCTGAAGAACCTGCCGCACGCCTGGTCCACTCTACTTGAGAGTCATTACTTTCATCCAGTATAGATTCTGAGGAAGTCATAGACTCAATCTGCGCTTCTCGGCGACGGGCAACCTGATCGGCTATCTGCTTTTCATATCCCTGATCCGAAGGCTCATAGAACATCCGGCCCTGAAGCATGTCGGGGAGATACTGCTGAGCAACCCAGTGGTCTCGATAAGCGTGTGGATACAGATAACCCTCACCATGCCCCAGACTCTCCTTATCCCTGTTTGAATCCCTGAGATGATCGGGGATATCCTCTGTTACCTCTTTTGAAACCATATCGAGAGCATCAAAAAAGGCCATCGATGAATTGCTCTTGGGTGCGGTAGAAAGATAAAGGCAGGCATGAGCCAGATGATATCGCCCTTCCGGCAACCCCACGTAATCGAACGCATTGGCTGCATCCATAACTACCCTGAGAGCATTAGGATCGGCCAGGCCCACATCCTCGCAGGCAAGAATAATCATCCGCCGAAAGATAAAACGCGGATCCTCTCCCGCGTATACCATTTTTGCCATCCAATAAAGTGCGGCATCGGGATCGCTGCCTCTTATTGATTTGATGAAAGCGGAAATTGTGTCATAGTGAGCATCCCCATCCTTATCATAAAGCACGGCCCGTCTTTGAATCGACTCCTCGGCAACCTCGCGCGATATTCTGATGACACCCTGTTCATCCGCTCCCGTAGTTTCAACCGCCAGTTCCAGGGCATTCAAAACACCTCTGGCATCTCCGTTTGCGGTATGAACCAGATGTTCTATAACATGATCGCTGATCTCTACTTTTCGATCCCCATAACCCCTTTCGGGA
>CAZPHU010000045.1:0-29970 GCA_964586285.1 uncultured Fibrobacterota bacterium
GTCGTTTGACAAGAATAGTTCCGTTGGAAATATTCTCCTTGTTTATATCGCATTTCTCGAAACCATACGGATAAGGGGTATGATACCCAAACCGTTTCGTCACCTGGTTTCGCATGTAACGATCAGATTGCTGAAAATGCTGATGCTGCTGAAAAAGCCCCTCTTTCCATACCACTTTTCAGTTTTCTTGCATTTTTCTTTTCTCCTGAAGAAATCCCCTGAGGTGTGTACCTTTTTACCAGTTAAAATGCCGTTTCCCGGACCTTTGAGGCAGCTTTTCCATTCACTCGTTCCGTACACCTAAAGGATAGCGGTATGTCTTTGAAAACCGGCGTATCTTTTACAGTGTAGCTGAAAAAGGCGAGCGCCGCCGAAACGAAGAAAACATATTTTTATATTCGTCCTGAATTGTTATATGTTTTACCTGTATTATTAGTATATTTCCTTTGCCTGTCGATCGTTTGCAGGGCATTCGGCAAAAAAGATAATTTATTCTCAAGGTGAATATACATAAATATCTCCTCCTCGACACTGGAAAAACAAGACAACATCATAAACAAGGACTTTCTTATGTTACATCGTTTATTTCTTCTCACTTTTACTCTGCTTTTTGGCGCACTGACCGCGCATGCCGCTTCCGACGGCGTCCTAACAGTTAAAACCCAACCGGATGGAGTCGAGGTCTGGCTGGATGATAAATACATCGGGGATACGCCCGTGATGGAAAAGAGGCTTAAGCCCGGAAAATACACGGTTAAACTGATCGATGCGGTTCGCCATACCAGCTCGATCGAAGAGGTGTTTATTCAGGCCGGCGAAACGACGGTTGTCGAAAAAACGATGAAAAACAAATTTGGTTCACTCAATGTCACCAGTGAGCCGGAAGGTGCGGAGGTATTCGTTCTGCTGCCGCTTGGCAAAACACCCGTTTCAAACGATTATATGAAACCGGGAAAGTATCGCCTGGAAGTCCGTCACCCAAACTCGATTTACGGAGATGTTTCCCAGGACATTACCCTGACCGAGGGAGAAACCGTTGATATCTCCCAGACACTTGAAGCCGGCAAGGTCTTCGACAATAAAGCCCTCCTTCGTATCGGCTTCGGATTGGGAGCGGTGGCGGGTTTTGTCTACGGCATTGTTCAGCACGGATACCACAAGGAATTCAAACAGAGAGATCAATTGAAGCAGCACATAGACGAGCTTGAACACGAAAACTACAACAACGATATACGCTCCACGGGAATAAAAAGAACGGTCGGAATCGTGGTGGGTTCTGTGTGCGTACTTGGCTTTGAAATCGTCGGATTCTTCTAAACAAAACATTTTTTATATGAGAAAGCTTTCTCTGTTAAGGGCATTCAGATAAGACTTTTTGGCTGAGAAAGGTTTTGATTCAAAAGTAATCCAAACACTTCATTAATGCGCAAAACTCCAAAAAAGAAATATTTTTCGGGCTATATCGAGGGTTACTACGGTCGTCGGCTAAGCAGCGGCCGTAGAGAATCGATTGTGGATCTGTTGGGCGATTGGGGCATGAACACCTATATATATGCCCCCAAAGAGGACCGTTACCATCGACGCGACTGGAAAATCCCCTATCCGAGCGAATGGGAGAAATCCTTTGCCTCGTTTGTCCACTACGCCGAAAAAAACAGAGTATCGGTGGTTCCATGTATCGCACCGGGCCTGACCTACGATTACCTCTCGGCTGAGCATTTTAAACTCCTGATGAAAAAAATTGAGCGTTTCATCGCCCTGGGCGCATCGACGGTGGCACTGCTTATGGATGATATCAGCGAGAAGCTGCCCTCCAACTGCAGGAAAAAGTATTCGTCTCTGGGAGAGGCCCACGGAATTCTGCTCCAAAAAATAAGCGAAAAAACAAACAAATCGGCAACAAGTCTATGGTTCTGCCCTACCGTGTACTGCGACGAGTTCTCCGAGGTTAAGCTTTCACAAAACCTTTATCTTCAGACCCTATCGAAGAGTATCCCCGAAAATATCCCGATTCTCTGGACCGGCCCCAATGTCGTTTCCCAGAAAATCGATTCATCCACACTCAGTTCGATTCGTTCCTTTTTCGGTGATAATATATTGATATGGGACAATTTATATGCAAATGACTACTGCCCGATGAAACTTTTTTTCGGCCCGTATACCGGCAGAAGCACAAACCTGCCGCAAATTACATCGGGTATGCTTCTTAACCCCACGGGCCTGTTTGAAACGGATAAGTTTCTGCTTACACTTATGGGGAATTTTCTCCGCGGTGAGTCGGCCCCAAGGGGCTGGCGCGGGACATCGGAGGAGTTTAAACTTCCAAAAGAGATTCAAGCGATTCGTTATCTGTTCGATTCCCCTTTTATTAAGCTGGATGATTCGAAACTTACTCTTCGCAAACGTAAGCGTTCACTGGATATACTATACAGGTTGATATTCGACTGGAAGGGCCCTATGCACGATGAGTGGTACCCGTTTCTGTATCAGGCCTGGGTAGATCTTCAGACGCCGGAAAAGATTTCCGACGATCTTTGGTTGACAAAGAAATATCCGCCCACTACCGCCTACCTGCTTAGACGATGATTACAATTCAACAAAAGTTGCGGCTCTTTGAGCCGATGTCGTTTGAAGAGATTTTGCGCCGTGATAAGAAGCCGGGGCTCACGGTAGAGTTAAGCAAGCGCCTTCGCTCCCGTTGGTATGTAAAGGAATTACGCCAAACGGGACACCGGAAGCTGTATCTTCCGGCAGTGTTTAGCGATGCCCCCGAGGAGATTAAAAAAGGTTTGATAGAGTGGGCGCTTCTGCCGATACGAAAAAGCGGTAAAACAGAAACCGTCAGGAGAAGAAAACAGCTGGAGAAAGTTGCATTCGACTTCCTTCGCGATAAGGGCATGGAGCCCCAAAGACGCAGGTATGATCCGGATCAGTTTGAACAAAACACCGTCGGCACGCGCTACGATTTGCGTGAAGTATTCGACTCGGTAAATGACCGGTTTTTCGACGGAGCCCTTCAAAGCGCGCTGAGATGGGGAAAGCGTGCCACGACAACATCATACCAGACTTCCAAAATGGACCTTGAGGGTAATACTTTTAATCTTATCACCATCGCGGGTGTATATGATCATCCCGATGTCCCCCGATTTGCGATCGAATCGATCATGTTCCACGAAATGCTTCACATTGCCGAGCCGCCTCAGCGCAAAAAGGAGCGTAACAGCATTCATACTCCGGCTTTTAAGAAGCGCGAAAGGGCCTTCCCGTTTTACGATCAATGGATTGAGTGGGAAAAGCAGGAGGTACGAAAGCTTCTTCGCTCCCTTCGCCGAAAAAGGAAAACCCTAAGATGAGCCGATCGTATCACCGACGCATAGCGGATTCTTTCTCCGGCAAAGCTCATCTCTACGAAACCCATGCCGATATTCAGCGAACCGTTATCCAGAAGCTTCTGAGCGGCATAAACAACACCGTCTCTACAGAGGGGATGTGGCTGAATATTGGAGCGGGAACGGGATTGTTTGAAAAGCTACTCCCCCACGCTCTTTATCCCTCATGCATGGTAAGTGTCGATATATCGGCAGGCTCACTTTTTCAGGCTAAAAAAACCACTCCTTTGGCGATACAGCCGGTGATCGCGGATATGCACCGCCTGCCGTTTCATAAAAGCCGGTTCTCCGCCGTGGTAATGACTTCGGCACTTCAGTGGTCAACCTCTGCGTTTAAAACGATTCAGCAGGTTAAGGAGGCTCTTCGTCCGGGAGGGCATTTTCTTTTTAGTGTTTTTTTGAGAGGCTACATGTCCGAGCTTGAACAGATTTACAACGAAATGGGCACGGGGCTGGAGGTATTTCTTCCTACCCAACAGGAGTTTAACGCTCTGCTTTCGGACTGCGATTTCGCGACGATATGGTCCGGTAAATTAGCCGGAAAACAATATTTCACCTCGACTTTTGCCCTAGTAAAGAGCCTCGCGGCAATAGGAGCTACTGCCAGAAGAAGCGGTGGTGTTCACAAATCGGTATTTGATTTCTGCAGAGCCTACACGCAGCGTTTCGGTACAGACAGAGGGGTACCGCTGAGTTATGAGGCCATGGTAGGAATCGCCCGTTCCAGTGGATAGGTTACGGGGATCGAAGGCAAAGAATCAGCAAAACGTATTTTTTTCTTCTCCTGACTTATGTCCTTTGCCCCGTATCTTGAAACTTCCCTAAGTTCTGGTGCTTCTACCCTGTTCATGCAACATCGGATGGCAGGACTCAAGACCTGTTGCCGGACATCAATCATATATCGCCCTCATATATCATCCCTATATATCAAACAAACATCTCAATACTTAAGATCCTTATGCTCTAGTAATTACCATCGGCGATTTCGGCATGTATGTTGCTTTGCAGCTTAGCTGCCGAATCCAAAGTTAATAAAACAGAAAAGGAGTTTTCGCATGTCATTTTATTATCGCTTAGCATGTTTGCTCATCTTTGTGGCATCCATAAGCTCTCAAGCACAAGAAAGCGCTCTGTTTACATACCGCAATGCGACCGACCTTTATACCCTCATGCCCGATGCGGCGAATCATGGGTATTTCGGATTGACCAACCCGGGCGCACTTACCTATGCTCAAAGATTCGACATGGCCCTCACGGCTACAGTCGATCCGGAGGATGATCTGTCATTTGAGCAGGGCGGTCTGCTGATTGCGGGTGGGATGAGCGGACTGGGAGTTCGTTATCAGGATTTTAGTCGGGGCAGTCTAACACGCCTTTATTTTGCCAAAGCAGCCGGTAACCGCAATGTGGGCTTTGGAGCAGGAGCCGCCTTTACGTTTACCGACGAGCAAGAGCTAAAACAGGAGCCGGTGATAACAACCGGTTTGCAAATCAGACCATTCTCGATGTTGTCCCTGGGGGCGGCGGGGTATTTCAGCACCGATAATGACTTTCAGGAGAGTGCTCTTGAGCTTGGGATTCGTCCTTTCGGTACTCAGCTGTTTACACTTGGGGGCGATTATGTTTACCGCTGGGCAAGTCAAAGAGAGGATGAACAGCTGTGGAGTGTTTTTGCGGCTGTCGAACCGCTTAAGGGAATACGGCTCTCGGCCCGGTACTTCGATGACGAGCGGCTTGCTTTCGGTGTTCATGTGGGGTTTGGCTACACGGGTATCGCCGCTCAGCAAAAAATCACCACCGAGGGGGAACTGCCGCTTACCACCATTGCTTTTAGGAGCGGATCCCCAAATCGGTCATTTATCGAAAACCATACGTCTAAACGAAGCAAGACCCTTTTGATCGATCTTCACAACCCAGTTGCATATCGCGGGCCGATGTTATTTGAGAAGGCTCAAAGCTTCCTTCCTTTGGTAAGAGCGCTGGAGCAGGCCGTGGTGGACTCCACAATAGGGGCTGTGGCGGTAAGGGCCTCATCCATGCCCCTGGATGCCGAAATGTTGTGGGAGATTCGCAATCACCTTTTATCGGTAAAAGCGGCCGGCAAAAAGAACTTTGTCTATTTAGATCGGGGCAGTATGTTCGACTACTACTTCGCATCGGTCGCCGATACTTTGGTACTGGATTCCAAAGGCTTTGTGCTTCTTCCAGGCCTGGTCTCCGGGGGATCATTCTATAAGAACATGCTCGATCAGATCGGAGTCGGTTTCGAGGAATTGCGCTTCTTCGAATATAAGTCCGCCTTTGAAATGTTTAACCGCACCGAGATGTCCGAAGGAGCAAGAGTACAGAGAGAGGAGATGATTCGGGATTTTTTCACCCTGATGCGTGATGATATCTGCTCGGCCAGAAACATGGATACAACGACTTTCGACAGCCTCGTCAACAACGGTTTTCTGTTTACACCACAGCAGGCTATCGAGGCCGGACTCGTGGACACTCTTGGAAGGTGGGAGTCGGTGCAAAAGATGGTCGGTAAGGGAGAGGAGGAAAAAGCCAACTTCAGAGATGTTCAATGGGCCAATTTACGAATAATGCCCGCGGAAGATCGATGGGGAGAACCGCCGCACATTGCCCTGGTGTATGCCGTGGGGCCCACTTCCATGAGTACCGGAATGAACGCGCGCGAGCTTTCCAAAACCATACGCGAAATCGCAAAAAATGATAGGTTCGATGCGATGGTATTGAGGGTGGATTCACCCGGAGGTGATGCGATGGCCGCCGATATGGTGGGAACGGCGGTCAGGGAATGTGCTAAAGAAAAACCGGTTATCGTTTCTCAGGGCTCGGTAGCCGCCTCAGGTGGGTACTGGGTTTCTATGTACGGGGATTCCATTGTTTCGGCTCCGGTCACCATAACCGGATCGATAGGGGTTATCGGTGCATGGGTTTACGATAAGGGACTTAAAGACACATTTGGGATCACAACCGATCACGTGCAGATCGGAGAGCATGCCGACTTTCAGTTCGGATGGTCGCTGCCGTTTATCGGTCTTGGGCTTCCAAACCGCAATCTAAGCGAACTCGAGCACCAAAGAATGAAAGACTGGATCATGTCACTATATAATGATTTCGTCGGTGAGGTTGCAAATGCCCGGAATCGAAGCGAAGAGTACATAGATTCGATCTCGCGGGGAAGAGTATGGACCGGATTGAGTGCCGAGAAAATCGGTTTGGTCGATTCACTGGGAGGATTGATGACCGCACTCAATATCGCCGCGAAACGTTCGGGTGTGCAATCCGCCGAGGAGATTGTAATCGAAGAGTTCCCCAAAGGACCGCTCTTCTCATTGAGTCACTTTCTACGACAGCTAATGCCCCCAAGTCCGATCAAAAATTCACTGAGTGAAACATACCTAAGGATTCATACCGAGCATAACGGTATACCTCTTATGCTGCTTCCAATGGAGCTGCACCCCGACCTTCTGTTGCCGGGCCTGACAGAGCCGTTAAATGAGGTTGGATACATTCAATCGCCCGAATACCGCTCTTTTAGAAGCAAATAACCGACCTAAACATGGGACTCGGTCTTAAGTTATTTTAAGATCACTTAAATTTGAAACGATAGCAGATATTTACACCCGAGCTGTAACAGAGAGTGATAGACTATGCGGACTCCCTCGGCGCCTAAAGGTACACGCGATTTTTATCCGGAAGATATGGCAGTCAGGAATTACATTTTTAATTCCTGGGAAAAAACTTGCCGAAGATATGCATTTGAACCATACGACGGTCCGGTTTTCGAACACCTGGAGGTATATACCCAGAAAAGTGGGGATGAAATAGAAAAACAGCTGTATGCCTTTGAGGACAAGGGAGGACGAAAGATCGCTCTTCGCCCCGAGCTTACCCCAACCCTGGCGCGCATGGTAGCCGCGCGGGGCAACGCGCTGAAACGACCGATAAGATGGTTTTCCATTCCGTCCCTATATCGATACGAGCGGATGCAAAAAGGGCGACAGAGAGAATTTTACCAAATCAATATGGATATCCTTGGGGTTTCCGACATGAGTGCCGATGCGGAGTTGATCGCCGCTTCTATCGCCATGATGACCGATCTTGGTTTTACGGCGGATGATTTCTCGGCTCTCATCTCCAGCCGTACATTGATGGAAGATCTTTTCACCGGCTTTGGTTGTAAGCACGATCAAATGCCCGCAATCTATGCCACTCTTGACAAGAGAGCCAAGATCCCAAAAGAGCAGTTTGAGGCGGAACTTTCCGCCATAACGGATTCTCCGGATATGGCATCAAAGATTGTACAGACTCTGGACTCCACGAGGCTTGAAGATCTCGATTCCCACCTCGGAGGTAGAAAATCACTGGAGGATCTCAAGGATCTGTTTGGCAGGCTGGATGCCTACGGGCTGTCGGATTTCGTTCGATTCGACTCGGGCATTATTCGAGGCCTTGCCTACTATACCGGCACCGTCTTTGAGCTGTTCGATAAAAAAAGAAGCATGCGGGCCATTGCCGGAGGGGGACGATACGACAAGCTGGTTTCACTGTACGGCGGGCCGGAAACACCCGCTGTAGGTTTTGCCGCCGGTGATGTGGTTTTGGCAGATTTGATGCGGGAAAAAGGATTGAAATTTCCTTCCATTTCCCGCTCGGATGTATTTATCATCAACCTCGATCGTGACGATTACAAGTTACCTGTCGAATTGACTCAATCACTTCGACACGCAGGGTTAAGTGCCGAATACAGCCTCTCCCCCGCAAGCGTCGGCAAGCAGATGAAACAGGCGAATGCGGCAAGATCACGTTTCGTGGTCTTTGCCGGAGGAGAGGAACAGAAGCAGGGGAAAACAAAATTCAAGGATATGAAATCCGGAGATGAACAGGTTATACCGCTGCAAGATCTTCAGATGGAACTGATTCGTCGGGACAGAGAAAGTATCGACTGACCGGTTTTTTGACACTCAGGCAGCTTTAAATGCCGCCTGACGAATATATCCTCTTGCCGCCGTCGACGATTGTCTTAATGATCGAAGCTCGTTGCCGACTTTCTTCATATTCTCCCGAAGCATTTCTCTGGCGTAATTATCGGTGTTTACGATATGTTGTATCAGAGATTGAACATCCGCTGCTATCAGGCGAGCCTGCGAATCGGCTCGCCAATCAGGATACTCCCGCTCCAAAGCGCTGCGACAACGGTCGATATCGGCCAAGATGATTTTACGAAGTGATATCGTATTCTGAAACTCCTCCAATGGAGAATCCGGCCGCAGTCGTGCGGTTAGTGCCGCGATTTCGCAATACTTTTCTCTTATAGCCTGTAATTGTTCCGACGGTTTCATAGACTCCTCATCCTGTTATAGCAATATTGTCGTTTCCCGCTGTATCGATCGATGCCTTCTGTTCCTTAACGGTGCGAATAGCAATCTGCCAGGCATCTCTTAAATCGACCAGGTAACCGATACACTCCTCAACCATACTCTTATCATTCTGTGAATTTGCCTGTATCAGACGCCGTGTCATGTAATCATAGAGCTGGTAGAGGTTGGCGGCTATCTGACCTACATCCAAGCGAAGTGCACTCATCAGCTCATTTAAAGCATCTTGAGCCTTAACCAGATGTTTTGTCCGCTCTTCGATCTGATCGTATTTCCCAAACTTATCCAGAGAGAGCCGACAATGTTTGATTGCCACATCATAGGCAATAATGATTAGCCTCCCCTGATCAGCGGTATCCACATTCGCACTGCGATAAGTCGAATATGCGTTTTTCATATAAACTTCTCCCTTGTGTTGATCACTTTTGCCTATGAGTATGAACCAAGCGCATTGGCCATATTGGCGCTTTGATTCTGCAATGAAGAGATGACCTGCTCCATTGCGGTAAACTGTTTCACCAGACGCTCCCGATACTTCTCAACCCTGCTCTCCAGTCGCCCGACCTCATCCTCAGCACGCTCTATGCTCCCGCGCAAGGTTTCCTGCCTTAAAGCAATCAGCCCCTCGGAGCCGTTTGTCAGCTGATCCGCAACTCCCTTGATCTGCTCGGCAAATCCCCTTGAGAAAGTAAACGATGTACCTGCCGTGACCATACCGACCGGAGCGGTAAGCGACAGTCCATTTACCGGACCGTCCTCAAAGGTTATAACGTCGCCTTGACGGGCGCTTGATGTGTGCCAGGTAGTCTCGCTCTGCCTGCGAATGCGCATAGTAGAAGCGTCTACCTCCTCCAGTACATAACTTCCCGAAGAGGTTTCCTCGGTGTATCGTCCCAGGCTCACATTGCTGTTTTCCGAGTATCCCATGGTGGTAAAAACCTTCAGCACATCATCGAAATCTTTCTGCAGCGCCTCCTCGAACACATCCCGATCCAGCTCCATCTCTCCTGTGCCGGTATTGGTCTTCACACCAAGCATCGATAAACTCGGATACTTGGTTCCAGTCAAATCGAACTGTTGCTGAAAAACCCTTCGAAGCTGGCCGACCATACTTCGGATTGTCATATCTCCGGCCAATTTTCCATCATTATTCTTGTCGTCGTTTGGATCCCCCCGATATGTGCTTTCTTTGGAGTACCTTACAACCGAATTAAACGCGTTAAACAGCCCCTCTACCTTATCGGTTAATCCATCGATATCTCTCTTTATTTCTACATTTACCGATTGGTCCACAGAAACGGAATGCAAATCAAGCGTTACCCCTGAGATAAAACCGCTCGCGGAGTTGGATTCCGATTCCATATTGATGCCGTCGACACTGAAAAAGGCGTTCGATCCGGAGCTAAGCACACCACCCCCGGCGGCACCAGCTTCGGTTACCGCAAATTCCTGAGCAACGCCCCCCATCGAGAAGGAAGCAACTCCCATGCGCGACGATCCGCCGATTTTATCCGTGATGCTGAGTTGGCCGGTGACCGAATCAACCGCAACGGTTGCCAGACCGTTGAATGTTTTTTCTACCTGACCGATCAAATCATCAATCGTACTTGCGGAGCCTTTGACAAACATATTGCCGACTTCGTTTCCGTTGTGATCGGTTCCTGTATACTCAATCACCTCACCTACCGCAAGCGCATCAAAAGCAGCCTGAATATCTCCAGTGGATTGTATCTGCTGAGAACTCATCCCCTTAGCTCCGGATGCATCCTGAATTATACCGAGATCCTGAAGGGTGCTGCCCGTTATGTCGTTATACTCCACTCCCGCCGCACCGGTGTCTTTGGCGGCAAGAACAAGACGGAAATTAGAATCCGAAATCTTGAGAACCGATGCGGTAACGTTTAATTTGTTGCCGCCCTCATCGGTGGCGTTATTGATCTTCATGCGAAGATCCTGAATGGTATCAGTACCCTCGATCGTTATTGAGGTACCGTCGATACTGATTTCCCCGGGAGTTACTCCGAAGGATGAAAGATCGGCATCCTGACTGGTTATTAACCCGTCGGCCGAAATCATCTTCTCGGCTTTAGCGGTCTGGAAAACACGAAGGTCGTAACTCCCCTCTACTGTCCCGATACCCGCTTTGACCGAAATAAGATCTTCGTTGGAAGAGCTTGTATTGAAGATATTAAACCCTTCCTCCTTCGACAAAGCGCTAGCCTTACTCGATATGTCTGAAACCAGACTCTGAAACTTCGAATAGGCATCAATTTTCACCTGATAATCACTTATTTTCTTTTCTACCCCCACAACCCGGGAGCGTTCGATCTGAACGAGAGAATCGATCAGAGAGGCGGTATCGATTCCGGACGGTCCGTTTATCGAAATACCCATACCAACCTTCTTTCTTTATTATTTCTTCACGACGGTCGAATTATATTATAACGTACAGAATTATTATTTATATCGGCAGATGAGATTCAAAACTTTATACTATTGATGACTTTAGTCCCTTGACTCTCTTTTGCGCCTTTTAGTGATTGTATGATAAATCGTAGAATTGGATATTTGGTTTTAATCTTTTTAAGTGCAATATCGGTTTTCGTTTGCGCGTATGTTGTTGATTTGATTATTAATCCCAGACATCTCAGAACGGTCGCCTTTTCCTCCGCAGGCAATCTGCAAATAGAAGATCCGGTGAAAATGCAGGGGCTTGAGGTCGGCCGCGTGAAAGATATGATCGGTACGGGAAGAAACGCCCTGGTTACCCTCGAGTTCTACGAAAAAATCACCATTTATCCCGATTACCGAATCTCAACCCACGATAAGGGCATTCTGGGAGAGCGGATTATCACGCTTGATCCGGGCACATCAGGCAAGCCGGTTCCGGTTACGGATACCCTCTACGGCAGGTTTCAACCGGGAATCAGCGAGTTGGTTGGGCAGGCCTGGAAACTCAAGCGCAAAATAAAGGAATTCGTTCATGTAACAGATGAGATGCTGAACGGTACTCAAAATAGCCCGTCTCTGGTAAGCCGTTACGAAACCATTGTAAGCGAAACGGATCGAATCACCGCGAAGGTGGCGGAAGTAATCAGCATAATTCACTATTCTTTCAACGATCAGATTCATTCTCTGGATTCGATTCTTAGAACGACCGATAGGTATATATCCGCTTCGATTGAGAAAACCCCGAAATACATGGCGACCGCGCAGAATCTAATCAATCATACCCATACAGCCCTTGCCTCCCTGCAAACATTAAGCAGTGATGTGCAAACCACGATAGCCACGCTTAAGGATGAAGATGGGCTTCTGATGGGTGACAGAGTGGCCCTCATAGAACAGAATCTGAACAAGATCAGCTCTCTTTCCAAAGAAATTCGCAGGAACGGTTATAATCTGAGGGTACTTCTATCTTTCAGGCGCTAAGATGATTAATTTTTTTGTTCGACAAAAGCAGCTTTTTTGTAGTTTATTCGCTTAAGTGCTATAATTTCCAGATTCTTGATCCTTGATTCTCCGGTTTTGCCGGAGTTGGGAAGTCACCATGAAGAGCATCTGTTTTTATGTTTTGGCCGTTTTAAGCCTTTCAGCGGCATTCTCGACCAAAATATACGCCGTATCAGGTTACTATCCTTATCTATTCCAACGCTCTATTTATCTGGATAATCTGGCGGGTAGTAACGGATGGTGGTCAAATCCGGCCCTTCCCGCCTCAATAAAAGATATCAACTTCTATTCGGGTGCGGTCACCCCTCTGGCTAATTACTATCTGATCACAAGCGCACGTGCATTCATACCCTTGAAGCAGGATTTTACCCTGGGACTTGGTATCCTCGGTATGGCATTGTATACTCCCGGATCCTCAAGCTCGCACTCCTCCACCGGAGGGTTCAGCTATAAAAGCAGCTTCGAATTCACTCATCCAAGATTTCAGATCGGTATCGCCGGCAAGCCTCGATCGCTGCCGGGAGAGGTCGAATGGTATCGATGGGCTGGACAACAGATTCCCTGGGAGGGGGCGAAGTCGATCATAACTTCTCTCCGGGGCTCTCTTTCGGATGGCTCTCTCCACTCGTATTCAATAAGTTGCGCTTTTCGTGGAGTATCATGTGGATCAGATACAACATGGTAAAGAGAGTTGATGAGATCACCCAGAAGATAGGTGTTCAAACAATTTTTATGGACTCACTTCTTACAGGTTCTATGGAATACAGCCTTTCTCCTGGAAAGGGTTACGGGCTGCTCTCATCTCATGACGGGTATGAGGTAATCAAGGGACTGATAAAATACAGGCTCTTTGAATCATTAGCTTTGCTGGCCGGCGCCAGCATGGATTCCGAAGAAATAAACCGACACAACGGCTTTGCTGTTCACGGCGGCGTCGAACTGCCTCCAAGAGCTGCAGGCCAATTCAGCGGGTTATATGAGATTGGTGCTCATTTTGGTTCAAACTGGCTTATCCTTCATCGGGTCTCGGTAAGTTTAAGCCTGAAAAATTAGCCTGCGGTCATAACTTGCATGATTTTGTATCTCTCAGGCCGCCTCCTTTTCAGTATCATTACTCTGCGCCTGATGATTTGCTTCCCAGGCCTCCAGTTTTTCCATAACTTTGTTGTATGTATCATCCACAAGTCCCGCCACGGCTGTGGGTAATTCCCCAAAGATTTCCCGAGCTTGCCTGAAACCTTCATCTATGGCATCACGAATCATCGACAAATACTCCCGGGGCGCTCCATCATGCAGGCTTGAAAAGGATAACGCGAAATCAACGATTCGTTGGGACGTGTTTTCGGCATTCCAATACTCAGGTAAGTTTTCCAGAGGGTCTTTATCGTCAGTAACCTCTTCATCCGCACCCCCACGTCTTGCGCCGAGCGTTATCTCAATCAACCATTTTTCCTGTGAAGCTATCTCTTCTTTTAAATAGAAAACAAGCTCATCCCTCTGTTCCCGACTCGCGCCACCACTTTCATCCACCATTGCAGTTGAACGCCGGTACTGCTGCTCGTTTAAAGAGATAGAGATACTGTCACCGTCCTCGTTTCGACAGCTGAAAGAAAAGGAGCTGCTGCTGTAGTATTCGCTCACGGAGGCTGAAAAGTGATTATCACGCCTAATCGAATTTTCTTTGTTTTGCAAGCGGTCTCTGTAATCGCAACAAGTGTTTGAGGAATCCAAAGAAATGATTGAAGAAAACATATATTCCCTCCCTGGAAATTGTTCCCACTTTCATCATATTGATCTTTCGGTAGTATTAATGATTTTCTTTAGTTTTTTGTAAAATACCGATTAAAATTCGCGAGGCGAAGTTTTTCGTCGCGGCGATTATGGGAATCAGGAGACGCTGGATCGAGAAATTTATACACTATGTCCTTGATTTAAACAATTAAATTGAATTGCTCAAAAATTTTTCTTTGCCTCCGTTTCGACCTTTATTATATTGATGATGCATCAGTTAGAAATTATTGATGTTGATAAGCAAATGTGGATAACTCGTGGAAAGTCTGTTTACAACTCGTTTATAACTCGGAGCCGCTTTTCAATACTATTCTTATGAACATGAAAATATTATTAAAATTCAATGTGTTATCAGAGTCTACCTCTTAAGCGGAGGCCCCTCGGGCTTTCCGCACGCGTCACTGAAATCTTTTCATTTTGTAAAGTTAAAGGAATGTTGATAACATGTTGGCAAACCAGCTCTCTTCTTTATTTTCCGCGGCATCTCTCTGGCAACTATGCCTGGAGACCATCGAAGAAAAAGTAGGACAGTCCAGTTTTGAAACCTGGTTTAGAACCACAGATCTTACTTATGGATCGGATGGAGCACCGCGAATAGAAGTACCCAATCAGTTTTTCGCGGACTTTATCGAAGAACACTTTTCTGAGCTCATAAAAGAAACGCTTCAGAGTCACGGCGTCAAAGCCGACGACCTGACTTTTGCCGCGACTCAGAAAGAATGGAATATCATCGAGCCGATTGTCGAGACCGTCACGGAAGCTCGGGAAAAGAAAATCCCCAAGCGTGTCGAGCCAAGCGGTCAATTTCATCCAAACTACAAGTTTGAGAAGTATGTGGTGGGTGACAGCAATCGAATGGCTCATGCAGCAAGCCTGGCGGTAGCTGAAGCTCCCGGCAAAACCTCTTTTAACCCTCTGACCATCTATGGTGGTACCGGACTGGGTAAAACGCACCTGTTGCAGGCCATAGGCCATTTTGCCGGAACAGAAGGTACGGCCGAGAATGTTCTTTATATGACCAGCCAGGAATTCACTAATCAATATATAAGCTACGTCATTGAGAAAAAAGATTCGACATCTTTCTACAGACGTTTTTCAGATGTAGAGTTGCTGCTTATCGACGATATACATTTTCTAAGCGGCAAACCCGGAACACAAAAAGAGTTCTATCGAATCTTCAATAAGCTTCTATTGGAAAACAAGCAGATTGTATTATCCTCTGATCGAAGTCCCGAAAAAATTCCCGATATGATGGACCACATCATCAACAGGTTTATGGGCGGGCTGATCACGGATATTCAACCGCCGAATTTCGAGACCCGTATTGCCATTATCCGCAAGAAAGCCGAAATAGACGGTATATCTCTGCCGGATGAGGTGGTTCAGTATATTGCCGGACACATCACTTCTAATATCCGAGAGATCGAGGGTACACTTATCAAGCTTATCGCATCTGCAAGCTTTACCGGTAAAGATATAACACTGGAGGTTGCTCAAGAGGTTTTCGGAGACGTAATCTCGCGTCAGGATCAACGGGTCAGCATCAGTTTTATCAAGGAAAAAGTTGCCGAGCGTTTCGAAATAAGCTCAAACCTTCTCGCCGCTCATACCAGAAAAAGAGGTGTAACGGTACCTCGCAGCATTGCCATGTACCTGTGCAAACACTGGACAAAACAGTCTCTTCGTACAATAGGGCTGGAATTTGGCGGACGCGACTATTCAACGGTTATTCACGCCTGTAAAAAAATAGAAAACGAGCTGGCTCATAACAGCGAATTGCGGGAACATGTAAAAGCCGTGGAACACCTGATCTCACCTTTTGCCTGACAGTATACTCTGCCGAAAAAAACCGATATCAGGAAACGGGGATAATTTTCCCCTTTTTTTCGGATTATGACAGTTTCAAGGCCTTGACAGCCTCCTCCACGCTGTCGAAAAGTGAGATCTTACGGGTGACATTCGTGATCTCAAGCAGATGTCTTATCAGATGATTTACGCAGGCCAGATTCATGTCTCCACCTGCGGCTCTTGTTCGCTTGAGGACATCAATGATTACCGCAACCCCCATACTGCTGAGATAATTGGCGTTGGACATATCCAATACGATTCGCACCTTACCTTCTTCTATAAGCTCGCTTAGTCGCACCCTGAATAACGGTACGTTTTCCTGCAAAATACTGCTGTCTACAGTTACAATCACAGCCGAATCCTTTGCACGCATCGATAACTTCATGATAACCTCCCCCATCCGGAGAACACCTTCGTATTCGAGTTTGCGAGATAAACAATGGTCTAATAACCACACAGACCAAACCCAACCTACATTTCTTTTACACTTATCTCATTTTGCGACTCTACATTAACTGTGTGCGAGCTTTTACATTTTCGCCTCATCTTTTCTTCCCAGGTCCGAATCAGATTCTTTCCATCTTCCTTTGCCTGATAAAGCGCCACGTCGGCCTGCCTGATCATCGCCTGCTTATGTGGGATCTTAACGTTAAATTCTGCAAGGCCGATACTTACGGTAACTCCGACTTTCCGGCCGTTTACCTCAAATAGGTAATCCTCGACCGCTGCACGGAGCTTTTTGGCATACATGAGGGCTCCCTCGACCGGCAGGTTTGTGATAATCATAAATTCTTCGCCCCCGTACCGGCCGCAAATATCAACCTCCCGCGAATTTTTGCGCAATATCTGGGCAATCTCCCTGAGTACCAGATCTCCGAATTGATGGCCAAAAGAATCGTTTATCGATTTGAAATTATCTATATCAATAAGCATGCAGGAGAGATTTGTTTTATATCTTTGCGCCCTTTTGAATTCAAAATCAAATCTTTCCTGGATAAAACGATGGTTGTAAAGCCCGGTAAGACCGTCGGTAATTGAAAGCGCAACAAGTTCCTTATTTCGACGATCAAGCTCCTCAAGCAGAACTTTCTCCGAGGCCAGAGCAAATTCCAATTCACTCAGCGCTTTGCGAAAGCTTTGATGCGATTTTATACGCCTGAGTGATACGCGAATACTGTGGATGAGCCGCTCGGCGGTCAATCGCTCATATAGGAGATAATCCTGCGCCCCTTCGTCTACGGCGCCAAGTGCCAAGCTTTCTTTGCTGTGTGATGTAACCAGCAATGCGGGAACATCTGAAGAGTGTTGGCGCAAGCGCCTGAGCAGGGAGGAGGTTGTTTCTTGTATAGTTTCGGGGTCGAAAAGCAATACACACTTGTAGCTGCCGTTAACGGCATTCAACGCTTGTTCAATAGTAGTGAAAGAGGTAACGATGTAGTTTTCTCCGATACCCTCATCCAGCAAAGCTTCGATTTTCTCCCCTAAGGAGCCGCTATGTTCAACAACAAACAGATTCACATTATTTTACGCCATATACTGCTTACCAACTCCATGACAATTCAATAAATGGTAGTATAAAGCGGACAACGCGTCAATTCCTAAATAGTTTTGCGGCTATGACCTTTCCGTTATATAGCCTGGTCACCAACCTTTGACATCCCTTTAGGTAGTGATGTCGATAACTATTTTGGGCAAAGCAGATTTTGATGTTGAGAAATCCATATCCGCGCTCCTTCTTTGGCACTTTGAGCCGCGGACTCCGACGAGGAGAAAAACGTCCTACGCGGCGAACGCTCAGCCGTCAAATCTCCCTCCCCTGGATCGGAGGTTACTACAAAAGACTTCTGAACCGTCTTTTCGACCTCTTTGATAACAGGCTCGGTTGCCGGAACCGTGTTTGAGGCAATGATTATCATCTCTTTCTGATAAACCAGATAATTGATGGTTATCTCAGCCTCGTATACGCGTACATGATCGTTGTTGTCTTTCTTGCCGTCTATGTGATGAAGAAATTCGATTTTGGAGCTTACCATTGGTTCCAGTTTACCAATATCCGGCAGCGAGATAATACACTCCTCGAGCTTCTCCCGTGCGATCTGATGCTTTCCGTCGGCCGTGGATTGTGCAGAAATGATAGTTACATTCCTGTTTTCAGTTGAAACCTGATCGGGTTTGTCCTGTGCCCACAACAGGCCGCAGAATACCAGTGAAATGAAAAAAGCCTTGCTCATCTGCTCCTCCACAGTAATCTTTAATGAAACCAACCGCTTTTTGGAATGACGCCTCGGTTTTTGAGCATCCTTATTTGAATATACCTTAGCAGCAAACCCGATAGAAGGATTTTTTCTTTGAACGCTCATCCCCTGTTTTTCAGCAAATCATGAAGCAAAAAATTCGTATCCCTGAGGTGCAGTGCGTGAGAAAATTGTACGAAGCTTAAAAATGGCGGGCCTGTCTCCGGTAGACGCTAAGCTGAAACTTAGAACGAAGTTGCGTACAGAGATTTAGCCCGACCTAAAATCGCCCCCTTTTTGCCGTAAAAGATCATTAAACCAGGGTGGCTTACGGAATTTAACCCACGCTCGTATACCGGGTCATAGATTCAATCATATGCCCGACCTCGTCCAGTGGATCGACTTCCTTATTCAGTACTTTAAAAATGCCGTTACTAATCGGGAGGTGAAGGCTGTACCGAAAAGCAAGGGTTTGCATATGACGGGCGGCGACAACCCCCTCAGGCAGATATCCGACTTTCTCGATATTGGCCAGAAGATCATCAAGGTTACTGTAACCGTCCAGGATGTTGTCTCTGACGATTTCTCTCCCGAACCTGCGATTACGTCCATATTTACTTCTGCAGGTCACATCCAGGTCACCCACGCCGGCTATGGATGTAAAGGTCTCGGGATACTGTGCTCCCAGTGAACGACCCAGCGCCTGTATCTCGTTAAGACCTGCCGCCAGAAGAAGCGACTCGGTGTTGTCTCCGAATCGGCCCGACATTTCGGTTAATGCGTCCAGGATGCCGAAAGCGATTGCGATGACGTTTTTAGCGGCCGCACAAGTCTGGACGCCAATCACATCGAAGGAAGAAAAAGGAATAAACACATTTCCGGAAAGAAGGTTACGAAAACGTATAGCATTTTTCCCGTTACGCGATGCCACTATAAGGCCTGTAACTTTGCCCAGGGCGACTTCTTCAGCATGACTCGGTCCCGATATATAAGCAAGAGAATCGCGATAGAAGCCGGGAAGATGTTCCTCCAAAATGTCTAAAAGAAGGCGCGGTCCCCTGCCAATGTCAATAAATCCCTTTGTCATGACCGCTATATAAGGCTTGCCCTCCAGAACATCCGGCACCATACGCACCTTTTTAACCACATCGAGTAAATACATCGAAGGAACCACCAGAAAAAGAAAATCCTTGCCGCTGCACACTTCATTGATATCAAGCGTAGCACCGATCGTATCGGGCAACTCTATCCCGGGCAGAAATCGAGTGTTTGAATGATCATTGTTAATGTCCTCAACTACATCCTGACGTACATCAAACAGCTGAACCGAATGCCCCTGCTGTGCAAGTACTTTCCCTACCGCCGTACCCCAGGCTCCAGCCGTCATTATCCCGATTGATGACATCCCCGCATATCTCCTTTATTAAGCCGTTCGTATCTATCCGTAAAAGCAACCCAATGCCTAAACTAAGCCTGGGCTCCATACAAAAACCCTGAAAATTCACGCGTCAGTATTACCGACAGGCTCTAAAAATAAGTATGAACAGCCCGGGAACACAATCTTTCGAATACCGGTCTTTTGGCGCACACTATTTTGACTAGTCAAGTTTAATACTTAAACAGGTAACTTTTTGTGATCAAATGCAATACTGGAGGTGAACGAAAATGCCGGTTGCTGAAATTGTATCGATAGGTACCGAACTACTTCTGGGTGAACTGACTGATACCAATGCGGGAAGAATCGCCCGTGCCATGCGGGATATCGGTGTTGATATTTACCGATTGAGCACAGTCGGCGATAACAAAGAGCGGATAACCCGCACATTGAGGGAAGCTCTGGATCGCTCCGATGTTGTAATCAGTTCCGGCGGTCTTGGACCGACAATCGATGATATGACCAGAGAGGCGGTTGCCCAGGCAGTTGGACGCGATCTTGTATACAGCAAAGAGCTTGAACTTCAGATAGCAAGACGATTCGAACGAATCGGACGCCCGATGGGTGAAAACAATAAACGACAGGCATGGATACCTCTTGGAGCCGTTGTATTGGAAAACCCGGTTGGAACCGCTCCCTGCTTTGCCGCGCAAGATACGAGAACAGGATCTTTAGTAATATCTCTCCCCGGTGTTCCACACGAGCTTGAGTATATGCTTCCAAACCGCGTCATTCCCCTCATCAAGAAACGTTTTGAAATTAATCAAATTACCCGCGTGCGCGTTCTACGAACATGCGGCATGGGTGAAAGCAATATTGACCGAGCGCTTGACGATCTTCTGAAAATGGACAACCCAAGCGTGGGACTTGCGGCACATACTGGACAAACGGATGTTCGAATTACTGTAAAAGCCGAGAACATCGAAAAAGCCGAAAAGATGTTGGATTCAACCGAAGAGCAAATCCGTGATCGATTAAAGGAAAACATATATGGAATCGACAAACAGACTCTTGCGGAAGTTACCGGCGAACTACTCGCCCGCAACGGTTTTTTACTCTCGGTTACGGATACGATTTGCGGCGGAAAGCCGGCCGCGGAAATCACAAGGGCTGGTTTCGGCGGTCTGATCCAAAACAGTGTAATTTATGAAACACCCGATGATTTTATAGAAACGCTGCCGTCGAATCTAAGAAAGCTTGTTGACATGAATATGATAGATAATTTTGTAGATGCCGCGGCCGATCACCAGCGAATGGATAATACGGCAAATATTCTGATATTTGGTCCAATGAAAGACAACAGCATAAGAATCGCTGTTTCGATTCCTCACTCGATCCCCCAGATTTATAGGAGCAGCCTGATAGAGGATAATCAGAGAGGCAGAAACTGGATCTCCCTTCAGGCCATAAACCATCTTCGTCTCATGCTTCCGGGCATCAAAGATGCCGATTATTAGTGCTGATATATTTGTACATCTAACTACTAATCTATGAGTATAGCAGGGCAATATAAAGCGCCACTCTGGAACTCAGACCATTTTTATTTGTACAAATAAAAATGTCGCCATGTCAGACAGAGGGAAATTTACATCGATTATTGGATGTATTAGGGAATTTTTGACGCGTTTACTTGTGGCCGAGGGGAGTATCGTCTAATATAATCCCGCACACCGCTTGATATGCAAAGAGAAGCTGTAGTAAGAAGGGTTATTTTTTGACCGCTTTATTTCTTCCATTCTCCTTTGCGCAGTACAGAGCTGCATCGGCACGCTTTACGAGTTGCTCGGCACTTTCATTTGGTTGCAAATCGGTAACCCCCAGAGATATGGTTACAGCAAGGTTTTTCACCGACCGATTCAGCTCAACTCGTCTCCTGAGACGTTCTGCAAGGTTAAGAGCCTTTTCTGCCTCTGTTTCCGGAAGAACAACACAGAACTCCTCACCACCATACCGAAATGCAAGATCGGTTACTCTGATCATGCCCTTTATAGTCCGACTTACCATTTTTATGACCTCGTCGCCCACTGGATGACCATAGGTGTCATTGAATTTCTTGAAATGATCGATATCAAACATAATCAATGTGAGTGAATGACGGTACCTTTTAGCCCGCTCTATTTCCTCTCTGATACGTTCCTGAAAAACACGATGGTTCATGAGTCCGGTTAATCCGTCCAGACGAGCCAAATCCTCCTGTTTTCGAAAATATGCGGCCCGCTCCAGAGTCATTGATGTTTGCGATGCGACCAGGCCCAGAAGGTTTGCGTGTGATTTCTCATATGTTTCTTCTCCCGGACCAAATGCGATTATTGCACCTCGAAGAATTTTATGAATCATCAAAGGCGCCAGGCAAATCGATTTGATTGTACGATCCGCCAGCGACCATCTTTTTTCACTCCTGATATCTGATATCAGTCCTCTACCCTTTGGATAAGCCTCAAGCAGGTTCCTCAGATAAATCACCCAGGAATCAGTCGAACCTGTTAATCGAAAACCTTCGGGATAGGTGAACACGGGGCGAAATCCATTCTGCTCCCGAATCATGATTACACATCCGTTACACGCAAACAGCTCCGGCACTTCCCTGCAAACGGAACGCAGGATATCGGATTCCTTAAGAGTATTCTCTAATAGACGAGCTATTGTAAAAGAAGTCTCCAGTCCCCGTAATGCTCGCACATTCTGATCCTGAAGAAGAAGACGTTCCAGGCTGGCGCTTAGAAGAGGAACGATTGTTTGCAGTACCTGTATAAACGACTGAGCGGAATCCGGATCCAGATTGGCAAGGCGAATCACCGCGACATCTTTGCCCATCAGCTGAACGGGAGCCACGATTACATTGTATTCATCCGGTTCCTGATTCAGGGGAATATAAGAACCTCTTTGAGCAAGCCGCGACACCCAGATAACCTGCTTTTGGCTGAGACACTCACCCATCAGGCTGCCTTTGACTGGAATCGCGGACATCAGACCACGCTTATATCCTTTTCCGTGTGAGTATTCAAATGCGGTCATAGCGGCGTTAAGGCGAAAAATGCCGTGATATCGAGCTTTCAGGTGATGGGAAATAATCTCGACCGTCCGTTTAAACAGTTCATCGAAAGTCGCGGCCGTAGCAAAAACAACCGACAAGGAAGCGTACAAATCCCGCTCGATCTTATAGCTGTCCAATTTCTTGCAGTGGTCGCGATAAGCTGAAATAGCGCTGCTCTGACGAGCAATTTTTTCTTTCAGCTCTTGAATCAGATTCTGATTATCCTCTTTTCTGGCAAGCAACACAGGCACTCATGGTGGGCTAAAAGGTGAATACTACATTTTGCCTGAAATTCGGCGATTTAGAACAGTGTGTTTGGAAATACCTTGCGGCCGCAATAATTGAATGAATCGCGAAAAAAGGCCCGGGCATCTCTAATTTGCGTAAAGACACGTAGGGCCACGGCCTCACTTGTGCCGAAAATTGCGCAAATCGTCATGAAAGTTCGCCAAAGTTCAGGTAATGTCTGTATGTTTAATATCAAAATCTCCTTTTAGACAGATTATACCATACCGCTCACCTGTTGCAAACAAAACTTGTAAAACTCGCATTTACTCTACCTGGGCATCAATCAGCGCCTGGAGATACTATTCAAATAATTTCAGAAGATCGGAGGGTTTTTCTATCACCAGGCGAGCGCCGTTTGAAACAAGCTCATCGGCCTGCCTAAAGCCCCATAGTACCCCCACCCCATACATTCCGGCCGCAGACGCCGTGCGCATATCGGTGGCGGTATCTCCAACGAAAACAAGACGCCCGGGTTCAATCGCCATCTCTTTTGCCACCTCCAGAGCAGAGACGGGATTGGGCTTTAGCGGTTGGTTTTCGCGTGCTCCCCGTACCACACTAAATCTCCGGTTTGCAAGTAGCCTGTCAACCACCTCAACCGTAAACTCCTCCGGTTTATTGCTTAAAATCGCCGTGGGCACATTCCACTCTTCAAACTGTTTCAGCATACTCATAACGCCTTCGTAGGGCCGGGTCTTTTCCGCCCAATGCTTTCCGTAATCCCGGCGCATTGCTTCAACCACATCGCCGACAGTCGATTCGTCCCTGTTGCTCTCGGGAAGAACCCTGAAGGCCAGTTTATGAATCCCTTCACCCACGAAATAACGGTATGCATCCACAGGATGCGTGGAATAGCCCATACCCGACAACACCCTGTTCATCGCATCCGCCAAATCATCCAGCGTATCCAACAGGGTTCCGTCCAGGTCGAAAATGATGCCCCCAAAGTTCATCTCTTGTTCCTTTCTTTCTTTTGATTCAAAAAAACCGCCCGACTGCGTGTGCAGAGCCGTGTAGACGATTAAAAATTCAAAATACCCAACCACCATTTCACAGTCAACAATCACTACTTTCTCTAAGCGGGTTTTCCGATAGCGTATATTGATATTTCATAAATCGGTCCGATAATGATATACTATAGACGTATTTAAACATAAAAATGTACTGATAAAGGTTCTATTCAGGGTCGGTATATTGCTTATATTTTATTAGAACCCGAATCGAGGGACTCTAAGTCGGATGAGCAGCCCGATTCAGGCAAAACGAAAACACCGGCGGGAGACTATGAAATTCAAACTACACTCCGATTACTCACCGCGCGGCGACCAGCCCGAAGCAATCAATCAGCTGGTAAACGGTGTCGAGCGCGGTTTAAAAAACCAGGTGCTTTTGGGTGTTACAGGCTCGGGTAAGACATTTACCATTGCTAATGTCATACAAAAATTGCAAATGCCTACTTTGGTTATTTCTCACAACAAAACCCTCGCAGCTCAACTTTTTCAGGAATTCAAGGAATTTTTCCCCGAAAATGCGGTGGAATATTTTGTTTCCTTTTATGATTACTATCAACCCGAGGCATACATCCCCTCTACCGATACATATATCGAGAAATCCTCCGATATAAATGAAGAGATCGATCGCCTGAGGCTTAAGGCAACCAGCAGTCTCATGTCCCGCAAGGATGTGATCATAGTTGCCAGCGTCTCGTGTATATACAACATCGGCTCTCCGGACAGCTATGCCGAGTCCAGCGAACACATAGCCGTTGGTAAGCAGCTCAACCGTGATGCCTTCTTCAGACGATTGTTTCGGATGCAATACATAAGAAACGACGTCGCTTTTGAAAGAGGTAACTTTCGCGTAAGGGGCGATGTTATCGAAATTTATCCCGCATACGAAGATGTTGCCTTGAGAATAGAGTCATTCGGGGATGAGATCGAGGCAATAAGCCGCGTGGATCTTATAACCGGCAGGGTTCTTACCAGTCTTGATGAGTTCACGATTTTCCCCGCAAAGCATTTTGTCACCACTCGTGTTCAGATCGATCAGGCGGTCAAACAGATCGAACAGGAGATGCTCCAGCAAACAGCCCTTTTCCAGAAACAGGGAAAACAGCTGGAAGCACAGCGACTGCGCCAAAGGACACTATATGATATCGAAATGTTGCAGGAAGTGGGATTCGTAAATGGTATAGAAAACTACTCCCGAATCCTGGACGGGCGGCTTCCCGGAAGCAGACCACACTCGCTGATAGATTTCTTTAGCCGCCCCTTTCTGACAATCATAGATGAATCGCACGTTTCCATTCCGCAGATTGGAGGCATGTTCAACGGCGATCGGGCTCGAAAAACGACTCTGGTCGAACACGGTTTCAGAATCCCGTGCGCACTGGACAATCGCCCCCTGCAGTTTAATGAGTTTGAGCAGTTGATGGATTATGTGATCTACTCATCGGCCACCCCGGGAGACTACGAACTTAGGAAGAGCGAAGGAATCATCGCCGAACAGATAATTCGTCCTACCGGACTGGTAGACCCGCCTGTAACCGTTTTGCCCGCTTCGAATCAGGTGGATGATCTGATTGAACAGCTCCGAGTGGTTGTGGAAAACGGAGAGCGGGCACTGGTCACGACTTTGACAAAGAAGATGTCGGAAGATCTTACGGAATACCTGGAGACACTTGATTTTAACGTTCGGTACCTGCACTCGGAGATAAATACACTTGAGCGCTCGGATATACTACGCGATCTGCGTGAAGGTGCTTTCGATATTCTAATTGGAATAAATCTCTTACGTGAGGGACTGGACCTGCCCGAGGTCTCCCTGGTTGCCATTCTGGATGCGGACAAGGAAGGATTTCTGCGATCCACAAAGTCTCTGATTCAGATTGCCGGACGAGCAGCAAGAAACGTAAACGGCAAAATCATCCTCTACGCCGATAGGATTACCGATTCCATTCAACGGACCCTTGATGAAACCTCCAGGCGAAGACGCAAGCAGCTTGCATACAACAAGAAACACGGCATTGTTCCCCAAAGCGTGAAGCGAAAAATCGGTGACAGGCTCTATCAGCAGCAGCAGCAGGCATATTCTGTTGCAGCCGAGCCTCGTGCAGCCTATGGAAAGAGCAAAACAAAACAAAAGTCATCCAAGGATGCAAAGACCTCCACTACTATTGCCCAACTTGAAAAAGAGATGAAAGAGGCCGCCGACAGTTTACAATTCGAAAAGGCAGCTCGATTGAGAGATCGTATAGAAGAACTGCGGGGCGGGCGATGAACCGCACACAGGCCCTCAAGGCAGTCGAACACGTTTCGATCCACCAACAGATCGGCGGTTTGCAGGCTCTTGCGACAATCGGCACCCTGGGCGATTTACAAAAAATCATGCCCTTTCTCAAGCATAAAAGTTCCGCGGTCGCCAGAGAAGCGGTGCAGGCGACGGCCGGCATTATAAAAGAGAACCTGATTACGCGCTTCCATGATCTGGAACCGCAGGTGCGTCAAAAACTAGGGCTGCTTATGGAGCAGGTTCACCCCAAAGTCATCAACGAAATCGCCAAGGACGCTTATAGCGATGATGAGCAGCGGAGGGTTAGAGCCGTGCAGGTTCTGGGTTTACTGAAGAAAAACCCCGGAGTTCGTGATATTTTGGCCAAATTGATTCAAGATCGCGATCAGAAGATTAGAGCCACCGCCATAAATCTGCTGGGCAAGATTATAGGCCCCAATGATCAACAGATTCTCCTGTCGCTGCTTAACGATCCCGACAAAAGGGTAAGAGCAAACACGGTGGAGGCTCTGGAGAGTTTGGGAAACAAGAGACTTGTTCCCGTGCTTCTTCGTTTTCGTAAGGATCCTAACAACCGGATCAGAGGAAATGTTATCAAAGCGCTCTTTACTCTTGGGTATACTGAGGTTATTCCCGACCTGCTGGAGATGCTTGAGTCGGACAACAACTTCATGAAAGCTACTGCCTTGTGGGTGGTATCTCAGATATGCACCGGAACCGGAGAGATAATCGACCTGGCGGCAAATAACCTTCTCAGCGACAACAGAATGGTACGTGAGAACGCCCAAAAAGCTCTTGAAGCGTTGGATACCCCAAGAGCAAAGGGGTATCTCAACTATTTAATCCTCGATATGTAGCGCTTAATTATTCGTTTCCTTAGATCAGCTTTTAGTGACTCTCTTTTTTTGGCGGAGCGAATCTAAAATTTAAAGCCAGAAGAGAAGGAATAATAATTAGAGTCATCACGGTTGCGAAACTCAACCCGAAAATGATCGCCCAGGCAAATGGCTGCCACATCTGAGAAGACATCGATCCGACCTGAAACTTAAATTCGTGAATATCGAAGCTTACAGCCAGTGCCATGGGCAGCATACCCAATACAGTCGTTATAGCCGTCAGCAGCACCGGCCGCAATCGGGTTTGCGCGGCCTCTATGATTGCCTTTGGCCAGGAAACTCCGTCATTTATAAGAATATGCGTATAGTCAATCAAAACGATGCCGTTGTTGACCACCACTCCCGCAAGAGCAATACAGCCGATACCCGACATTATTATTACAAATGGTTGACCTGTGAGGTAATACCCCCAGAACACTCCTCCCAGAGATAAAACCACGCTAATCATTATTATTAGCGGCTGCATAAATGAATTGAACTGCGCTATTAAAACTATGAATATGAGAAACAGCGCAATTATAAACGCCTGCCCAAGATAGTCGGTGGCTTCACTGCGAAACTGCTCCCCCTCGCCGGCCTCCAGGTTGTAGCCGCGAGGCATGTTCAAGGCTCTTATCCTTTGGTCGACCTCCATGGTCACCTGACGTTTGTTTTGTACCCCATCCTTGAAATCGGCCCAAACCTCTACGGCGCGCTTAAGATCACGTCTTTTGATGGTGCCCACCGAGGATTGAGGAGAAATACTTGCCAGGGAACTCAAGGGAATACGCTCACCTTCCATGGAAATGATCTGTAGTATTGACAAATCGCGAACGGATCTTCTAAAAGGCGATTGAAGCCGAACGTTTATATCATACTCATCCTTACCCGCCCTGAATTTACCAATGGAACTTCCATTGATAGCCGTTCTTACAGTCTGAGCTACCTGCATTGTGGAAAGTCCGTAATAGGCGGCCTTTTTCCTGTCGATATTTACCTGGATATCCGGTTTGGCCGGCTCATAATCGGTATCGACAAGCTTGAGTTCCGGATATTCATGCAAAATCGCAAGCATGGAGTCGGCAATATTTCCCATAATACCGTAATCCTCGCCTACAATTCGATAGGAGATGGCATTTCCGGTGGGGGGACCGTCTTCGCGTGCCTCAACCAGCACATCGGCTCCGGTAAAGGAGGCCAAACGGTTTCGCAAGGAATCCATGGTAGTTGTGGCAGGCACATCCCTCTTTATAAATGATTTGAACGAAATATCTATATTTGCCTTGTGATACTCACTACCTCCGGAAAACCACCCGGTTCCTTTTCCGGTAGTTGCCTGATAGTTACGCATGGAAGCCGGTACTGAGGTAACTATCTGCTCCACCTGTCGCACCAGACTGTCGGTTGCATTCAGAGGTGTACCCTGAGGAGCTTCGATAGTAATTACCGCGGCCGAAGGGTCCATGGAAGGAAAGAAAAACGGCTCCCTGCCTGACATGAAGTAAAGCACAAAACCCACCAGAACAACAACCATCATAATCAGGATGGTAATAACCGGGTGATGCACAGCACGCTGCGCCTGTTTTCCATACCAGTTCTGAAAGTTGTGAAACAGGGTGCTTCCTTCCATTATTTTCTTGCGGTTTTTCTCCGAAATATTCAAAAACCGGGAACAAAATACCGGATTGATAATCAAAGCGACCACAAGCGAACAAGTTAATGTCACGATAACGGTTTTAGGAATGTAGCCCATGAAATCGCCCATGATACCAGGCATAAATACTATCGGAAAAAATGCCAGACAGGTGGTCAAAGTCGATGCCGCGATCGGTATGGCGACCTCCTTTGCGCCGTCTCTGGCCGCCTGCATTCGTGACTTGCCCATGGAAGCATGTCGGAAAATATTCTCGACTACTACGATCCCGTTATCCACAAGCATTCCAAGAGCAAGAACCAGACTGAATAACACCACCATGTTCAGTGTGATTCCCATCATCTGCAAGACAAAAAATGATAAGAGCATGGACAGCGGGATGGCCAGCGATACAAATAGTGCATTGACTGAACCCAGAAAAAAGAACGTCACCAGCAGCACCAGTACCAATCCGCTGAAGATATTGTTCTCCATGTCCTTGACCAGATCCCGGATGCTTTCGGATTCGTCATACGAATACACTATCTTCGTACCCTCAGGAAACTCGCCTTCCATTTCTTCTATCAAAGCAGTAGCTTCATCCACTATTTTGACGATGTTTTCTCCCGCACGCTTTGTAACGGAAAGGGATATGGCCGGAAGGCCGTTGACACGAGAGTAGGTCTCAGGCTCCGCCCAGGTAAAGCGGGCGGTTCCCAGCTCGGAAAGCGGTACCTCAACTCCCCCGGAGGAAACCGTCAGGTTGTTAAACAGCGAAGGATCTTTGATTTCTCCGGTTACATCGATTGTGTAATTTTTGGCCTCACTCTTAAGTACTCCACCGGGAATAGTCACATGCTCGGCATTAATCGCATTGATTACGTCATTGAGAGAGAAGTCATAGCGCTCCAGTTTTACCGGATCAAGCTCCACGGCAACTTCCCTGTCGAGGTTACCGGCGATTTCGATATCAAGCACTCCCTTGATCCGACTCAACTCCTCCTCCAACCTTTCAGCTGTCTGATCGATTACCTCCAGACCGTCGGGATGAGTAAGGGCGACAACCATGATCGGCCAGGATGAAGAACTAAGCTCCTGTACGGAGGGCTCCTCAACATCGTCCGGAAGCTCCGACCTGGCCATGTCAACCCGTTCGTTAACCCTGCGCAGCGCTGTCTCCACATCGATATCGGAGGTAAACTCAACCATAATAAAGGAGAGGCTCTGTTGGGAGGTCGAGGTAAGATCACGTATTCCTTCCAGCCCCTCGATCTCCTCCTCTATGGGACGGGTCACGAGGTTCTCT
>CAZPHU010000046.1:0-28577 GCA_964586285.1 uncultured Fibrobacterota bacterium
GTACCGCCCGAATATCCGCACTGAGCCGCGCAATGGGATTAAAATATTATTTTCATTAATGTTAAGCAGAGTTCAAATAAGAGGATACGCGACTATAGGTTATAGGTGAGATAGAGTTTAAAGAGATGAAAAACAGGTTTTGCACTCAATCAGGTTCATGTACATGACAGAAAATCCCGCCGCTATAATTTCTGCTTTCCTTGAATCGATGCGTCCGCGACAATGGGTGAAAAATGTTTTTGTACTAAGTCCTCTTTTCTTTTCCCGCAATCTTGTGGACACCCAAAAGCTGTTGACCGTTTTGATCGCGTGCCTGGTTTTCTGTCTGATCTCAGGCATAACCTACGTTTGCAACGACTGTATGGATCTTCAATCCGACCGCGCCCATCCAATTAAATCCGCTCGTCCGATAGCATCGGGCAAACTCGATCTCCAGATCGCTCTTCTGGGAGCTTTCATCGTCACTCTGATCGCCCTCACGATTGCCTTCTTTCTGGGGCAGGGTTTTTTTATCGTCTGCGTGTCCTATCTTTTTCTTCAGACGGGATACTCGACCTTTCTAAAGCATTTTATTATTCTGGATGTGTTTGCGATTGCCGCCGGCTTTGTTCTTCGGGTGGTTGCCGGAGCAATTGTAATAGACGTCTCAGTCTCCGCCTGGATCCTACTCTGCACGCTGCTTCTGGCTCTCTTCCTTGCTTTAGGCAAGAGACGCTACGAGCTTGTTAACCATTATACCGGCGCCTCTCACGACAGGAAAGTCCTTGGTTTCTATACAACCGCTTTTATAGATCAGATGATTACCTCTGTGTGTGCAATGACCGTTATTGCATACTCGATGTACACCATCGCCCCCTCAACCGTCCGACGTTTCGATACCGAAAATCTGATATTTACAGTTCCTTTGGTACTCTTTGGATTATTCCGGTATCTGTTTCTTATACATCGGGGGGATACCGGGGAAAATCCGGAGAAGGTAGTCGTCACCGACGGCCCCATAATAGTCGTGCTGATCTTATGGGCAGCGGTATCAGCATCAATTATATACACCGCCTGAATCTGACTCCCATCACCGATGCCCGCAAATAACCGAACGGATCGGGTTGTTATTGCTACTGAAGTATATGAGAAGACAGCTCTTTTCGGAGATGATTCCATCGTCGTCAAAAGACGATATCATCGTTTGCCCTGTAAAAAATCTTTTTACTGACTTTATGCCTGTTAAAAAGTATGCTTATAAGTATATATTTCTGTAGGCAAAGCATAAAAAGCTCAAAAAAAATGCGCAGTCCGTGTCACTTTTTCCATTAGCCGTTTTTATGTACCGATCTATTACCGCCCGAATTGTCGCGTGGAGTGTGTTGGCTGTTTTCGTACTCCCGTTTCTTTATCATGGTACCGCCACCATCACCGGTGGCGACAACTCTCCTTGCGCACAGGAGAAAGGCTACATATCCCAGACCTATATAGACACGATGATTCAACAGGCCTTCTATCAGTTTCATCTTGCCGAAACCGCTTTAAATCCCCGCAAAAGTCAGCAAAGAGCAATCGAGAACGCAAAACAGGTCGTGCGAAAGCTTCGAAGGACGGCCAGGGGGGATGAGAACGAAAAGTATATCCTCTTTAAGGTCAGTGAGCTGGAGCAGCATATATATCTGGAAGAAAAAGACCTGCTTTTGGCCAAAATGAAGGAGGGGCAGAAAAGTCTCAATCAGCTGATTAATCAGTATAACGCAGAGCTTGCCAAAAACCGTCCCGATTTCCGAATGCTTGTGGCCCTTCATAAACAGGTTGGAAACATCGACATCCGAAAATCCAACCAGATAGCATCATCCATAAATCAGCGCAATCGAAATGTGGCGCGTGAGATTATTCATGGCATCGAAAAGAAAATGCTCACCGGAGATTACGCCGGAGCACGAAAAGATCTGGATTACTGCCGCTCCCAGCAAGGTTATCTGAACGTATCCCAAAGCCGCTGCGATCAATGGGAGAAGAACCTGGGGGGTATAGAGAAAGCCGATCTTCACAGGGCAAGTATATCCGAACAGCTGAAACGCGCCGAATCGCTGGTGGCAAACAGGAGCCTTTCGGAGGCATGGCGAATTATTCCCGGTCTGCAGAAATCAATAAATTCCGCGGAAAATCTTTCCGATCGTCAGGCCATCGATTTTCGCGGCAGGGTCGGCAAACTAATCCAAAGAATCGATCACCTGGAGGACTCTCTATTCCATCGCAGTGTCGCGATCTTGGATCAGCAGGGAATTGACCCCGCGATCGAATTCATGCAGACCGAGCTGAGTGAATACAATGTTTCGCGTTCCTGCCTCATGAGGGTGGACAGTGCGATAATGGCGGTTGCGCCTCAATCACGTCAAAGCTCGGGGGCGATTAGTGAGGAGCTTTCAAATCTGGTACAAAGCGACCAGTCAAACTCGAGTCTGACTATGGAAACGGCACGGGATATCGCCCAGCGGCGTGCACAGGCAAAGATGGACAGTATCAATGCGGTGGAAGAGGAGAAGGCGCGCAAAGCTGCCCTGGAGCAGGCGAGGCAGGATTCCATCCGACTGGCCGAACTTCAGGAGCGTGAACGAAAGCTTCGCAAATATAGAGTCAAAGCCCAAAAAGAGATGGTACGGATAGTCGAGCTGCTGGAAAAAGGCAAGATTAAAAAGGCCCACAAGATGTTTAGACGCAAGCAGGATCCTCTTAGTTTATATATCGAGCAGAATACCTATGCGATGTTAAAGCAGACTGTCGTGCACGCCTACCAGAATCGTCATAAGAAGAAGAATCGAGGCAAGCAGCGGGATATCATCGTTGTTGCGAGGCAGAAAGATCAAAACAAAAGGGGGCGGAGTGTATCCTCACAGGATCAAAACTCGGGTGGTTACGAGGGTAGCCGGTCGGCGAGGGTAACCGCAACCAAAGAGTCGCCCCGACCCGGACAACCGCCGGCCGGCGGCGGCGATAATGCCGTGAGCAAATCCGACACACGGCGTCAGGCGAGTAACTCAGGCGGCGCGGCCGCCGACAACCCGGCCCAGGGGCGGCAGTATTCGGGACAATCCGAAGGCTCCTCTCAATCCGGGGATCAGCTCCGGGCCCAGCAGATAGTGATCGACATTTACACTCTTCTTGAAGCCAATCAGGTACGTCAGGCATACTCGCGGTTTGATGAAAACCGGGAGCTGATGAGCAGGGAAATCGGAGGAGAGCCCTATGCGATGCTTGAGCAGACGGTGATGCAAAGCTACCAGGACCTTCAGGAGTACCTGAATAACTCTTCTTCCTCACAGAGAGTAGTTTCCTCGGGCACCGATGAAGAGCACAATAGTGCTCCGGCGATCACATATGATGAGCCTGCCGGCCAAAATTCCCATAAGGAGCCGTTAAACGCAGTCGCAGACGATACACACGATAGCTCCTACACGACTTACGGCACCGAATACGCTAATGGGGAGACCACAGGGGAAGGGGCGGGGGAAGCAGTGCAATCACGGTACGATGCGGCTGATGCGGCGGAGTATGAGGGCGGCTCACCCCAAAGCGATTATTTTTCGCCTCGTAACGCCGCTGCTGAAGCCGGCGCAAATCAAGAGCATCTCGACACCCGATCGGAATCCGCAAATGATGGTAAAGATCATGAATATTCACCCGTTGTAGAGAATGACTATTTTTCGGTCGAAAAGGCCAAAGAGAGCCATCTGGCCGGCAGCACTCCCATAAACACGCAAACCGATCAATCAACCCGTGGGGATTCATCAGGCTTGGACAGGAATCAGCGTAAGGCCCAGAATTATATTTCTCATCTTTATAAACTGCTCGAACAGAACCAGGTAAAGAAAGCATACGTAAGATTTCAGAAGATTCGTGAACCGCTAGAGAAATACTCCGATCCGGTTGCCTTTCAAACTCTCGAAAGCATACTTCTTCAAAGCTATCAAACTATCGATGCCAACTAACCGGTAATCTATACAGAGGCCTTGCATATGTATTAAGCAGGGGACCGGTTTTTGCTAATGACAGCATCTCCTTTGAATTTTTTACTCGAAATCGAGTCAGGCGTATGAATGAAAAAAGTAAAAGAGAAGAGATAAGTCAGGACATCGAAAAAGTTACAGACTACCTGCTCAAGACCGATCAGAAAGCGGAAAGAACCACCCGGATCAATGAAGCGCTTCAGATCTTCAATGATGCTCTCAACAGCTCCATTAGTGCAGTGATTCTTGTAGATCTTGAGGGAAAAATCACCTATGTTAACGATGCTTACCTGAGGCTGTTTGGGATTGAAGATGATGAGGTTGTGCTTGGAGAGGACATCGATGTAATTTTTGCCGGTGAAAATCGACTAGGGCAGTTATCTGAAAGTTTTTCCGATTATAAGAAGGGCGTTTCCGATGAGGTCGATCTAAAACGCCTGGACGGAAGCATATTTACGGCCATTCTGACCTACTCGCCTGTTTCCGACAGCGAAGGGCAGATAGTCGGCAGGATGTTTTCGTTTCAGGACATAAGCGCCCGAAAACAGGTGGAGAAAGAAAAGGAGATCCTGAACAACGAGCTGGAGCAGAAGAATCGTGAGCTTGAGCAGATAGTTTATGTTGCCTCGCACGATTTGCGCTCACCGCTGGTAAACGTTCAAGGCTTCAGCCGCGAACTTGAGCGTTCAATAAAAGAGCTTAACACGCTTTTTGCCTCGCTTGATCTACCCGAAACAGCACGTCGGGAAATTTCCTTTCTGCTCCAGGAGGATATCGACGAATCCCTGGGGTTTATACTAAGCAGCGTATCGAAGATGGATAAACTGCTGGCGGGGCTGCTTCGCCTTTCACGTCTGGGGAGAGCCGCAATGCACATGGAGAGGCTTGATATGAACAGACTGGTTCGGGCAATAATCAATGCGATGGAATACCAGATTAAGGAAGTTACCGCGCAAGTTGTCATAGAAGATCTTCCGGCGTGTATCGGAGACGAGACTCAAATAGGTCAGGTATTCACGAATCTGGTGGATAATGCCGTAAAGTATCGCGATGCGAGCAGGAGGTTGCAAATAAGGATACGGGGGGAGTGTCTAAATGATGAGTGTGTCTATATCGTGGAGGATAACGGCAGGGGAATAGATCCCGGCCATCAGGAGAAAATTTTTGAGATTTTTCATCGGCTGACGCCCACCGAGGGCACCGGTGAGGGCTTGGGGCTTACGATAGTAAGGCGCGTATTGGATAAACATCGCGGAAAAGTCTCGGTTGAATCGTCGCCCGGAGTGGGTAGTCGGTTTTACGTACATTTACCCAACAGACCGCAAGAGGAGGAGAGTGTCCAATGAGGAAAGAAGTAACGGTTATCATTGCCGAGGATGATGAAGGGCATGCCGCTCTTATCAAGAAAAACCTGAGAAGATCGGGTATTACCAATCCCATTTTGCATTTCTTGGACGGGCAGGAGACGCTTGATTTCCTGTTCAAAAAATGTGAAGGAAAAGAGGAGATAGAGGGGACTTTCCTGGTTCTCATGGACATCCGAATGCCCAAGGTTGATGGAGTGGAGGTGTTGAGACGAATAAAAAGTGATGACAAATTAAAGCGTATGCCCGTAATAATGATAACGACCACCGACGACCCTCGTGAGATTCAGAAATGTCATCACATCGGCTGCAGTAACTATATCACCAAGCCGGTCGATTATGATAAATTTGTTGAAGCGATTCGTCGATTAGGCTTGTTTCTGATGGTTGTTGAAGTTCCGGGAATGAAAAGTGAGGGGTAATGATGCGCAATAGTGGCGCTGAGAATCTGTCTGGAAAAAAAGGTCTCCCAGTGGTCTTGATAGTCGAGGATGATGAAGGGCTGAATCGACTGATACAGAAGGCCATTTCTGGTCGAGGATTCAGGACCGAAAGAGCCTCAAACAGCTTGGAAGTGATCGAGAAAATCAAAAAAAATCCCGACATGATTCTCCTTTTAGACTATATGCTGCCGGATACGACAGGCAAACAGATAATCGAACGGCTTGCCTATGAGGGCTACAAGGTGCCTTTCGTGATTATGACCGGCCATGGGGATGAGCGAGTTGCGGTGGAGATGATGAAACTTGGTGCTCGCGATTATGTCATTAAAGATAAAGATTTTATAGAGATTTTATCCGAGGTGGTAAAGAAGATCAGCTCGGAGCTGGAGAGGGATCTGGCTCTTGAAAACACCAGGCATGCTCTCGCCAAACGGGAGAAGGCCCTGGCTGCGGTATATAATATCGCTACAAATACCGGAAAAAGCTACCAGGAACTCTGTGAGTACTCTTCACGCAAACTGGCCGAAATACTCTCCCTTTCTGCCGTGGTTACGTTTATTGCGCAAAATAATGAGATAGTGTCACTTGCCAGGTTTGTCGAAGGGGCGATGCTTAAGCTGGAAGATTCTGAGATTCCCTGCTCAAATTGTTCTGCTATAATGAAAAAGAAAAAGGCTTTTCAGCTTACGGGCGATCTCTCCGAGAGGCTTTTGCATTGCACCTGCTTTTGCCCCGGGTACCACTCATTTGTCGCAGTGCCGATAAAAAAAGAGGAAAACGTACACGGCATGATTTGTGCATTCGACAGCGAAGAGAGAGAGTTTACTTCCGATGAACTGCAATTGATCGATCTTTTTGCACATTACCTGTGTCATGAGATCGATCAGAAAAACATGGAGGAAGAGATCCGGCAGGGGAGGGAGATGAAAATTCTTGGCCGATTGACTTCGGGCGTCGCCCATGAGGTTCGCAATCCCCTGAATGCAATCAATGCGATGATTGAAGCGATGTATGAGGAATTCCAGCACAATGAAGACATGGAGCCGTATAAATACCATATCAGCTCACAGGTAGAGCGCTTGTCGCGGCTGATGCAGGATCTGCTTGATCTTGGTAAGCCGGTAGACCGGGAAAACGTGGCGCCGGTGCCCATAGGCAAACTGTGTGTCTCGACTGTCGAAATGTGGGAAAAAACGGCACGAACTACTCGTAAGGTAGAGTTTCGCGATGTGGATGGAGTTGAAGACAGGGAGATCCTTATCGACCAGAATAAAATGCAACAGGTGCTGATAAACCTTCTTGAGAATGCCTCTCAGCATAGCCCCGAAAACGGCAAAATCTCTCTTGAGCTCAGTCGCGCAAACGACAACCATATCTCAGTAAAGATAATCGACAGAGGCTGTGGTATCCCGCCGGAACATATCAACAACCTGTTTGAGCCCTTTTTTACAACTCGGCGGCAGGGGACCGGGCTTGGCCTAAGTATCGTACGGCATATTGTGACCACTCACGGCGGTAAAATCGCGGTCTATAATAATTCCGATACCCAGGGTTCTACATTCGAAATCACCTTTCCGACACAGTAGAAAATCCAAAAGAGGCCCGCAGTTTTCGAGGCACTCAGAACAGCGAATCCGCCGTATCGTTTTGCTCCTCCATGTACAAAGAGTCGGATCGATTTTGCTCCTGCATCATAGTTGATTGTTCGGTTTGTCGGGGAGAAAAGAGGCTCTCCAGAGATCGCATATGCCTGAGTTGCCCGATAAAGTAGGAATCGGCATATGGGGCATTATAGAGGATATTTTCAAGCACCGCGGTTCTGCTCATGTCCCGGTTTTTGATTATTTTTCGGCGCGCGAAAACCGCAGAGGCGACCTCTTCTTTTTCTTCCGTGATAACATCCTTGCGGATCCATCCCTGGGCATTACGCCCCTCTCCGATTACACGAACCCATTGATCGGTGCGGTCGGTGATCGCAACCATCCCCATGAAGGGGATTCTGACCTCGGTTAGGGTTAGTGTGTCGGGCCGACGATAAACGCGTGTTTCCTCCTTTACCGCCGCCGCCTGCGCATCTCGTATAAGCGCCTGGGAGCGGACCCAACCGCTTGTCCCGTCCGAAAGAACCGTCTTAAGAAAGACGGAAGTGTCGTTTTCTTCCTTAACGGAGGAATCCTGCGTCCAGTACACAGTCTCGCCAAGGCTCAGAGTCGCCACCAGTGTTGCCGTTTGAGAGGCCGATGCATACATCGGGACCGATTCGCTGATCACGATCGAATGAATACCCCCTTTGGGAGCACGTTGCGTATCAGGGTTTTCTTTGGCGCCAAAAAGATTTCCCACATTTTCACATCCGATAAAAAGAACAATCAAGCCCACACATATTGCTGCCTCAGCCTTTCTCATCACATCTCCTTTCATGCATGTATCCGGATGTGAAAAAGATATGTTATGCAAAACAGGAAAGCTAAGCGCCGAATAAAAACACCTCTGCTATTTGATCTTATGAATGAGTCGCCTGATCGACGGTCCCGAAAGCCCGTAGCGGTTGAGTTCCCTCTGCATCGTGGAAAACTGTCCGTATCCTTCGAGATAGCCGTTGATTCGCGCGGCGGCGGTTGAATTCATAAAATCTCGCGAATCCGGATACATGGCCGCAAACTCCTTCATCAGGTCGTGATCGTGGCGAAGGCGATACTTCTGATGGTAGCTTTCGGCCAGGTAAAACTTATCATAGGGCAAAATGGCCGTATAAAGAGTGCCTCTGCTTTTCTCCTGCCTGACTTTTGTTTCCTGGGCAAGGCGCCTCTGCTGATCGTCATGATAGAAGATGATCGATCGATATTGAGAATTGGGCGGCTGTATGGAAGGGTCGTGATTTGCCCAGAATTGCTCCAGAAGATCCCGATACGACACCTGAGTGGGGTCGTATTCAATCTGCACGGTCTCGGCATGATCACCAAGATCATGGTAATTGGGTTGATCTTTGTGCCCTCCCGCATAACCTGCACGAGTGCGCACAACCCCGTGCATCGAGCCGAACAGCGCGTCCGGCGCCCAAAAGCAGCCCATGGAAAAGGTGGCGGTATAGGTCTTGGTCGGTGCGTTGGTATCGAGCGGAGGCAGTTCCACATCGGTAACCGGATTGCGTTTGCGTAACTCCATACTACCCTCGTACGGTTTAGGGGGATATCAATATTCTTTTATTTGGTAAAGGGGTGCAACTCTTATGCCAAATGCTGCCGGGCCGACAAAGCTTTGAATGGATATAATCGGGGCATGTAGATTGCTTTATACACTTTTATGTATAAACGAGCGTGGATTTTTAGACTTTTGGGCGTTTGAACGGCGTTTATAAGAATGGAACCGGTAACACTCGGGTCGGGAGCGCAGAGATGGCACTCAGAGATAAAGTACACTTTGATACACCTCCGACTCTTATTGCCGCCTGGCCGGGCATGGGCAATGTCGGAATCAGCACAATCGATCATATTCGCCGTGCGGGAGCGGCCCATCTTTTTGCAGAAGTAGACATGGGGCCCTTTACCGTTCCGGAGGCCGTTCAGGTCAACTCCGGTGTGGCGCATCTTCCCGACCTCCCACGCAGTATCTTCTACTACCGACATAATCCCAATCTGCTAATCTTCGAGAGCAACGCCCAAATCGCGGGACGGGAGGGGATATCGATTGTGCACGGAGTCTTGGGAGTAGCTCGGGAGCTTCGTGTGAAAAGAATTTACACCGCGGCTGCTTATACCCTACCCATGTCGCACAATAACCCCTCTGAGGTTCTTGCGGCATGCAGCAATAATAACCTTCTGAAAGATCTGGCGATGTATGGAATCAAGCCCATGCCCGACGGGATGGTTGCCGGTCTAAACGGCCTTTTACTGGGAATAGCGGCTGCCGAGGGCTTTGATGCGGCATGTTTGCTTGGAACCATTCCCTCTTACGCGGCCAGCCTGACTTATCCGCGGGCGGCACTGGAGATTGTGAAGGCACTCTCGATGCTGTTGAATACGGGTATAGATACAAGGGAGCTTGAGCTTGAGGCGCAGGGTGCCGATGATGCTCTGGAGGAGCTTGAGCAGCGGCTAAATTCTTTCCTGGCGGCCATGGGGATGGATCAGGACGCCATGGAGGAGCAGGAGCCGGAGATGCCCCTGGATGAGGCTTTTTCCGCCGAAGAAAACAATCCCGTTCCAGGGGATATCATGGAGAGGATAGAGATGCTTTTCGAGGAAGTGGCACACGACAAGACACGGGCGAAAGAGCTTCGCGACGAGCTTATCAGGTGGGGATTGTATGAGCTTTTCGAGGACAGATTCCTCAACCTTTTTGAGGATGAAGATCAGTCCGATGGAGAAATCCCTGAATCCTGACCGCCACATCTTGCGTTTCTTTTAGGATGAGCAAAACACCGCGTGACGGACCTTCTCTAAACATGCATTTTCCAATGTTTTGGTTAACAGACGGCATAAATGTTGCGGCCTTTATGGTAAGAGGCTATTGATAGGTGCGGTTACCCGTGAGTAAAAACCACCGGACATGCTTGGGGCGATTATAACTAACACAGGTAGGTTTTCACGGTTGCGCATGGTCAAGAAACTCAGTCTAGAATATCGGAGGTAAATCATGGCCTTATATAATGTCTTACACTTCAAGTCACCACCGGTGATGTTCGCGGCCTGGCCCGGCATGGGAAATGTTGGCGTGCTGACGGTGGACTACTTGCGAAGAAAATCAAACAGCAAGCTTTTTGCTGAAGTAGATATGAATCCATACAGTGTTCCGGAAGCGATAACCGTCGAAAATGGAGTCGCGCGTCTGCCGGAACTTCCAAAGAGTAACTTCTATCAGCACCATAATCCGGATATAGTCATTTTCGAAAGTAACGGTACCGTCGCCGGGCGTGACGGGCTGTCGATTATAAAAGGAGTACTGGATGTGGCTAAGGAGTTAAACGTCAAGAAAATATACACCGCAGCCGGCTTCACCCAGCCGATCAGTCACTCAAACCCCTCCAGGGTACTGAGTGCGGGTACCAATCCCGCGGCTCTTCGTTTTCTTCAGGAGCAGGGAATAGAGCCTGTCCCCGACTGTCTGATCGGGGGGCTTAACGGTCTTTTACTGGGGTTTGCTCCAACGGAAGGTATCGAGGCGGTGTGTTTTCTTGGTACGATACCCGCTTATGCAAGCAGTATCACCTATCCTAAAGCATCTTTGGCGATCCTGAAATCGATAAAATCGGTTCTCGGATTCGATATCGATCTGGAGGAGCTTCAACAGGAAGTCGGAACGGTTGACGCGCTTTTTGGGGATATAGAAGAGAGGATGAAAGATCTGTTCGCCGCGACCGGTCAACCATCACCGGAGGAAGATGAGCCTATGCAGTCGGAAATGCAACAGGAAAAGGTTCCCGAATACGTAATGCAACGTATCGAGAGACTTTTCAAGCAGGTCAAGGCAGATCACGACCGAGCCCCTGAGCTTAAAGACGAGCTTGAGCGCTGGGGTCTTTTTGACTTGTATGAAGACAGATTCCTCGACCTTTTCCGGGAAAATACCGACAACTATCCTCCAGAATAAAACCTGTTTGTGAAACAAAGGACTCTATCAATCTCCAGGAGTTCTCGGAAGGTACCCAGGAGGGGCGGTAATCTTGTTCTTATTACCGCCCCGGCTCTTCCGTTTCGGTGTCTAATATCGGGATGTCAGAGATTATATACCTCCCGTTTAGAGGCATCTCTACCCGGTACAATTTATCAAAACCTTCTTTAGCGGAGGGAATCTGTAGTTTACGAGCGGTGGCACACACTCCTGCTCGCGGCACCACCCTGGTGTGCTTCCTGCTTCTGTTTTGCTGCATCGCAACCTCAAAGGCAACATCAAAGAAGTATCCGACTACCTCATAGCCCGCCTTCTTCGCTGCTTCGATATACACACGGCGCTGATCGATGGTGGAGTTGGTGTTGTCGACTACGAAGCGGGTCCGCGTTTGAATGCAGGTTTGCAGAAAGTGCTGCTCCCGGTTGCGCGTGCGAAGCATATCCAGATTGATGCGCATATGCGTATGGAAGAAGAATTTGCGATAGAAATAACTCTTGCCGCTGCCCTGGATCCCTGTAAAAATTACCGCCTGCATGTTTAAGTCCTGATCGTTGTTCGCCAAACCTGAAAAGCACATACATCAGACTGAACAGATGCCCAAAATAAATAAAGGAAGAAGTTTCGGTGGTAAAACACATTTAGTTATGCAAAATCGATTGATTCGGTACAGGTTTTGCAATCTAGATTCTTTGGCTGACTACTTGGCTTTGACAAACTTAGCTGAGGGCATTTACAAATAGTTGTTGTTTTAGAGTTGGGAGGAGACTATGATAGGTTGGATACTGACGTTGCTTGTTTTAGCGGCAGTTGCGGCGATTTTTGGCTTCGGCGGGATCGCGTCCACTTTCGCAGGAATCGCTCAGGTCCTTTTTTTCATACTTCTGGGATTTGTGCTGGTGGTGTTCATAGGGGCACTTATCACCGGGAAAAAACTGACTCACTGACAAGCAAAAAAGCAGGTGAAACCAGGGAAAATCCAAGAAACCTTGATAACATTCACAAAGGTTCAGAAGATACTCTGAGGCTCAAGGTTCTGAAAGAGGCTTGAGCCCTGTCCTGTTTATACGCTCCACTATTTCCGAGTCTGTACTCTGCTCGGTAATAAACAATCTCACACCCAGTTTTATCAGCGGAGCAAGAAGCTTTTTGTCAGGCTCGTTCACTACCACACAGAACTGTGCGCGTTTATGGTTGGGAAGGGATTTGATTCCTTTGATAAGATCCTTGCATTTGAGCATCGGAATGGATTGATCAACGATTACCAGTGACAGTTCCCGCGGAGATGTTCTGGCCAGATTGAGTGCTTTGGGTCCCTCTCCCGTGCTGTCAAACTCCACGGCGAATCGACCGGAGATAAGCGCTTCCAGCTTGGCGCGGAAAGTTCCGTCGGCATGTGCAATAAGCGCATACTTATTAACCACCGCCCCCTTAAGGGTAACGGCTCCGGCAGGCTTGAGGTTGCCGTATTCGTTGAGCGTCGGTTGGTTGAGGCCGTTGATCAGGCAGGCGACGGCAAGATCGACGTTTCGAAGATCGATTGGATAGCGGGTAATCACCACTCCATCCTTCTCCGACACTTCCAGCTCATCGTGAGCATCTAATACAAGAATGCGTGCCGATACCGGTTGGGCTTTAGGCTCTTGCTTTCCCTGATTCTCTTTGCCGGGAACAAACAGCGTCACTTTGCCGGCCTTTGCCTGTTGTATCTGCTCGTTAGTACTCTTTCCTGCGTCCGGAAACAAAACCGCATGAAAATCATCTCTTTCACTCAGCGGGTTTAAATCGGATGCACAAGTGACCGAGTAGTTTTGGTTTTTCAAATACTCCAATACCGGATTAAATCCGTTGGTTTCATTCATGAGGCAAAACAACCTTACATTTGGGGCATCGCTGAGGACATTTTGTGATTCGGGAAATTTTCTGCCGTCAATTCTCAGCATGCTGTTAAACATGTTTAAGTCGTTATAGACACCTTCGTAAAAAGATTTGTGAAACCCGTATGGAAAACGTATCTGCTTAAGGATGTTAGCAGGTACCGGCGCCACGCAGCAGTCTGCCTCACGTCCCAGAGACAGGCTGTTTGCTATTATTTCACTGATAACGATTATGGAGTGAAGGAGGTTTGACTTAAGGTATTCATCGGTAAACACTGCAGTGTAGGGCTTATCCAGGCAGATCTGTTTCAGTGAATCGGGAAAGTTCCACTCTTCGATCAGATCGGATATCACCTCAAGGTGCGTAAAGCCCAGCAGCTCTTTTTCCACCTCGATGAAACGGCTTCCTTTGTTTGTGGTTTTATCCAAAATATCAAGAAAGATGTCGTTAAAAAACTCATTTAGCAGCAGTATGCCAAGATCGTGAAGGAGTCCGCCGATAAATGCCTCTTCCGGCGCAACAAGCGTGCAGGTCTTTGCGATTCTCTCCGCGATAACCGCGACACCGAGGTTATGAAACCAAAACTCCTTATGGCTAAAGCCGGTCTGATAGTTTTCGTGGTTCATGATTTGAAATACCGAGAGTGACATCGCGATGCTTTTTGTCTGGGAGAAACCGATTCGCACTACCGCATCCCGAATGTCGCAGATTCTTTTCCCGCCTCTAGAGAAGTATACGGAATTTGCCACCTTCAGGATTTCGGTGGACACCGACGGGTCGGATCGAATGATTTGCGCCAGATCACGCGCTCCGCTTTTCTGGTCCTGGGTAACCTTCAGGATACTGGCTATGGTGGCGGGGAAGGCAAGCAGCCGCCCGATATGCTTTTTCATAAGCTCTATGCGCTGTAGAACCGGTATACTGGTGTCACGAAGACTCTCCAGCTCATCCTGATCGAGCTGGTTAACCTCGGTGGAAGTATCTTTGCGAGTCGCGATATGCAAAAGAATGTCCCTTATCTTCTCCACTATCTCTTTTATGTTCAGAGGACGCGCGAAATAGGCGTCGGCACCGACCCCGAACAAAGCATCCAAAGTGGGCTGGTCGAAGCTGGGACCGAACAAAACGAAAGGTTTCTGGTCAATCGCCTTGTTGTTGCGAATGATTCGCAAAAACTGAAGATGGGTTCTGGGATTGGCTGGAACTTCCATTATGACGATATCCGGATCGTACTGCAACGTTTTGAGATAGCTTGCGTATGAGGGCTCGGCTGATACGACTTTTATGTTAACTTGGTGGAAAACCTTGTTGAAAAACGCTGTATCGGACGGCGAATCTATAATCGTCAGTATAGTGACCATAAATTGAACCCACTTGCAGTAACTGTCGTTGTAAATTTCGGAATGAACGATTCAGGAATGCTTTACCGTAGATGCTGTGCTTGAACTTGTTATTCCCTTTCGAAGGTATCTAATTGTACAAATACGGTCGGCTGCGGGCAAGCCCATATTTAGTAGCCAATCGTGGTAAACGGCGTAACTGCCGGGAATATCTTACTCTGAGGAAAAGGAAAAATTTATTGACCGGCACAAGGTAACAGCCAGAGTATACGAAGGGGTTTTCTCAAGAAGGTATAGCCCTGCTGCGGTATATGGGATAATCGGGCTCTGTGACAAAAAAACGTGATTACCCTGCCCCAAGCACTCAACGGTCGGATTGAAAAGGTAAGTTGAAAAGCGTAAGGGTGAGTCAGGTAAGAAACCAAAAAGCCCTAAGCCCCATCCTCTAATCCACCCTGCGTCGGCAGTTTTGTTGTCGGCTGAAAGAGTCACTCATGAAAGCGGAATAAATAATCAGAAGGTTCCGGAAGGTCCTGGGGGGGAAAGGGGGCTAAACCGCCCCCTTTTCAAGTACTTACTAATAGGTAACCCCAATCGGAATCTTACGTACGATGGGATTTCCCGATGGATCGGTGACGGTAACCACTGCCAGATAAGTTCCGGCTCCGACTTTACGTCCACTCTCCGAGTGGCCGGTCCACAGGAAGATGACCCGCGTGCGTGGTGCCTGCTCCAATATGAACTGAACGGGTGAATCAGACGGTCCCGGCTGAGAAGTTTGGCAGACCAGATTATTCATGCAATCGTAGATGGTAACTTCCGCGCTTACCTTTTGGGCGAGTGATCTTAGGTTCCCTCTAAAGTCGGCAATCATAGTTATGCCCGTCGCAGGTTCTCCGTCGGCTAAATGTGTCTGAGTCTCCCCGGGTGTAAAAGGATTGGGCCCCGTGATGAAACTTACATCATATTTAGGGGGAAGAACCTGAAGCTGCGCCGGTCGATTGTTCTCTTTGTCTTGAACATTGCCGCGAACGTCAACGATATTCTGTTCGGGTGAAATGCTTATCAAATCTCCGTTTTCGGCAAAAGCCACCACCAGGATGTTTGTGACTTTATAGGTAACTTTTTGCCCTGACTGAGACACCAGTTTCAGTTCCAATGAATATGGAAGACCGCCTTGTTCAAATTGAAATGTTTGGTTGCCGGTTACCGGCTCGATCTCTTCGCTGAAAATAACACTCAGAGTACCAAGATCGGCTTCGGTTTGGTCTTCGGAAAAAAGTTTAGGAGTAAATTTGGCCTGAAGAATGACGGGAGCAATCATGTCGTTTATTGGGATTGGGGCTCTGCCGAATCCAACGCCGCCAAAAGATGCATAATTTCCGGTATCAAACCCGGTGTTGTTCATAAAAGAGAATGCACCCTGAAGGTTGGCTCCCACAGACATGCCGTCTTCACTAAGGGAAAGTTGGCTTGCCACGAGTACTCTTTTTGCCCCTGTAAATGGCTCATTCATGTTAAGCGTATCTGGAGGCCTGAGGGCGGGGTGATCGAGCTGGATGGAAATCGAATCTATCGCTCCGTCGCCGTCTCTGTCATAAAAACTTCCCTCCCTCCCGTTTATGGTGCGTGTGTAGGTTTCTGATAAAACTTCGCTGGGATCGGTTTCCGGCGCGAAGGCTCGAGCATTTAGCTGTGTAGTCGACTCGAAAACCAGCGGCTGTTCATAGCGGAGGCTGCTCTCTGAGGGGATTGTCCCGTCAAGAGTATAATAGATGATTGCCTCGGGGTCGTTTACGCTTATGGAAACGGTAATCGGTTCGACAAATTCACGTCCCGGCGGGTCGATGGAAATGACCGGAGGCAGTTTGCCACCAACCTCAAAGGTCAGGTAACCCTTACGATCCTGATCGAAGGTGCTTGCAAACGTCAGAATGTACTCACCCGGTTTCAGATCCTCTATAGCCGCACTGTCGATTGTTACACTCGAAGGGCCGACGTTTATTCCACCCCAGTGCGTTTTATGCTCAAGCGGTCCGTGTTGCTGTTCGAAGTGCGGTCCCTCGATGTAGAATTCAACTACCGCGGGTTCTTCTTCATTTACCAGCGGAGTGAAACCGCAATCAAGTCCCTGAGTACCTACTATCTGCATTATATCGTACTCGGTTTTGCCCGGTCCCAGCAGTTCGTCCACGTAGAAAAGATCGGTGCTGTTGCGAAGGTCCAGAGAGGTTCGTACCAGAAAGTTGGAGTTGGTGGGTTGGCGCTCGGCGAAAAAGATGTCCATCGGATAGTTCTGTCCGTCTTCAAGACCAAGATCCGAAGCCAGTTCGTTTAAAATAAGTGTATCGGCAGCCGGTGGGTGGAATCCTCCAAGGTCGATTGCCAACTGGTTGTTTACGAATATCCATACATCATCATCGCCTCGGAAGATAAACTCCTGATTTGCCTCGCGGCGATACTCAAATTGCATGTGCATTTCCATGGTGAAGTGGAAATTTCGCATGTTGCCTTTGGAATCTTCGTATTGGATATTGTTCGGGTGATCAAAGCTGTCGATGGGGAAAAAACCGCCGAAGATATCCGAATCATACTCCCATAGTCCGTCATACCCTTTGGTAAGAACCAGATCTATGCAGGTTTCGTTGTTATCCTCCGTTATGAACCATGATTCCAGTTCCTGACCGTCAGCCTTGGCGGCATTCTCTCCCGCTATCGGCTTTCCATTTTCTCCCAGTCGGCTCTGTACCATGTTGCGGGTTACGGTTCCTCCATTCTTGCCGCTTACAAAAAAACTGACGTCGTCGGCTTTCCAGTCACGAACAAGCGCGGATACTTTTCTTTCGGGACATTCTCCCGTACGGCCGGGAAACTTATGGGTGATGGAAGGTGCGCCTTTGGGAAAGGGGCGAGGCAGGATATATATCGTGTCTTCGGTCTCGAAATAGGGAGACAAATCCATTGGTGTCTCACCCCGTAGCCCGTCGGAGCCGTATTTGTATTCATGATAGTAATCGGTGAAGAAAACATTTTTCAGCGAATCGATCATGCCGCTGAAAAAGAAAGTGTACCATCCGCATATGTCGTTGTTTATCCACATCTTCTTGGCCGGATTTGATCCGATAAGAATCTGAGGGGAGTTATTGGGCCAGGGATTCATAAGATAGATGACTTTTCCATCCGGCGGCTGCACATGAACATCGTACCTGGACGTAGAATCGATTGGTATGATCCAGAACTCTTCATGACCGGGAAACTGGTCCAGAAGGTCGCCGTTGAGCCTGATAGCGCTGGAAGAGGAATCGGGAAAGTCGGCGCGGGCCGCATGTTCATTATATTGATTTCCGATGTAGCTCTTAAATGTCACGGAAGAGTTCGAGAAGAAACTTTCCACGAGGGTAAAGTAAAACCACCCATTGCCCTCAGGGATCATTTTTGTTCCAGGGTGATATTGAACTTCCTGCACTCCCGTTATGAACACGCTGTCCTGTCTGTACGGGTTTTCAAACCATGGATTGTAAATGTGGATCGTAAGCTCCGCTGAAACCATTGCGGCAAGCAGAAGAATGAAAACAAAAATTGCGCGTTTATTCATATGGTGTACCCTTATGCAAAAAATGGCACCGCTAAAGACAGATATAGATAAAAAAGATAAAACTGAAGCGATTAATAGTTAATGAGAAATAATTAAACCGATTCAATAACTGTTAGCTATCTTGTCGGCAAGCGGCGGAAACCGCTTTCTTCAGAATTGCCTCAGTTTATGATTAGTCGCTGAAAAAGATTTTTCAGTTGCTTTTTTTCTAATTATCTTTGGCCCAAGCTTAGCGATTCTCTACGGTAGATTTGCACAAATGCTGTACAAAAGGGTTTTTGAACCCCCGGAACCCCCTTTTCAGGGTATTGTGCGCCATTGCTCTAAACCTTCCGACCTCAATATATTGCGCAACTTAGTCGATCAGAACCGCTAGGGCTGCATCAAACCGGAATCGAGACGGGTGGCCAACCACGGACTGGAGGGGCGGATGTATACGGGCATGGGATCTTATTTAGGTAACTGTAAACGCCGCTTCTCTTGCAGTGTCCTAACGAGATTAAAACCAACCCTCCGCGGGGCGAATCACTCGCCCCGCTGCCGTTTACTTAAGATTCTACAATTATTACATGCGTCTTGCCATGGTAACCGCCTCCCTGACCATCTGTGCCGCGTAGCCCCATTCGTTATCATACCAGCTCATGATTTTAACCAGGTCGCCGTCGACAACCTTGGTCATGGTCAGATCCACTATCGATGCTCTGGGGTCCTTTATTATATCAGATGAGACAAGCGGTTCTTCCGATATGCCTACGATCCCCTCGTATCTACTGCTTGCGCTCTCTTCCCTGAATATATCGTTAATCTGCTCCACCGAGGTGTGTTTCTGTGTAAGAAATGTCAGATCGGCTATGGAGCCCACCGGCACGGGGCCTCTTATGGCCACACCGTCGAAACGTCCCTCAAAGTCGGGCATTACCTTTGTGGTGGCTTTTGCGGCTCCTGTGGAAGTAGGCACAAAATTGATTGCCGCGGCTCGTCCGCGTCGAAACTTCCTGGCCGGTCCGTCCACTATCGCCTGAGAGGAGGTATAGGCGTGTATGGTTGTCATCATCGCCTTGGCAACTCCGATTCGCCGGGCCATAATTTCAAATACCGGAGTGATACAGTTGGTCGTACAGCTTGCCGTAGAGAACATCCTGTCGTCGTCCCCCGATGCATTCACCCCCGATACTATAGTGGGCATGCCGTCTCCCTTGGAAGGGGCCGAGAGAATCGCATAGTCTGCGCCTGCTTCCAGATGTTTACTTAACCCCTCGGGGTTTGTAAAAATTCCGGTGCATTCAATTACTATGTTCACTCCCATTTCGGCCCACGGAAGCTCGGCAGGATCTTTCTTGTTTAAAACTTGTACGTTTCGATCTCCAATCATAAGAGCACTACCTTCCACTCTGATATCTTTCTCATAACGGCCGTAGGCGGAATCATATTTGAGAAGATAGGCGAGGTTTTCGGGAGCAACCAGATCGTTAATCGCCACCAGCTCAAGCTCCGGCGTATCCATAATGATCTTAAGAGTTGCGCGCCCGATTCGTCCCAGTCCGTTGATAGCAATCTTTGCCATGGTGTTACCCCTTTACTAAAAGATTAGTATAATGAAAATTCCGTTATTGCTTATTGCTGCTTTTACCGTATTAGGCAAGCCCGGCGTTAAGCCCTCGGCGGGCAATAGACCTGAGTCCGGCAAAGCCGGAGAATCAAGGATCAAAGATCAAGGAAATAGAAGACAAAAAAAAGGCCTGGCAATAAAACAACCAAAATCGGGCTTCCGGCAGACAAATAATCTAAACATAGCGGCAAAAAGCATACCCGACAGACTTGTCGGTTTTCCTCATATTCTCTTGCACATCGCCGTCGTCGGGAAAAGATCAAGATGAAAAGTAGATGCTTTGGGATGGTGGTTTTGTAGGCAGTGTCGCATAAAAGAGTTTTACCTTATAATTCCTTTGCGCCGGCATATTAGTTGGAAGGTAATGCTTCAGCAGTCAGTGATCTTAAACCGACCACAGGGAGGAGAAGTACAGATGCTTCGGAAATGGGCTAAAGTATCATCTACGGTATTCTCATGGTGTCTTGGTTTAGCCGTATCGATGATAGTCTTTTGGGGTTGCTCGGGGGATAACGGAAACGCGGTGGAGCCCCAGCGAAAATCACTAAGCCAAACCTTATCCGACGACTCGCGTTTTACCATACTTGTCAGCGGTCTGAGCGCCGCCGGAGTGCTCGACTCGCTGGAAGAAAACGGTCCCTATACCATATTCGCTCCGGTAAACGCGGTGTTTGATTCCATAGGTATGGAAAACTTAGTAAGCCTGTCAGACCATGAATTGAGGTCCATGTATATGTATCATATAGTTGAGGGCAATTATTTGTCGTCCGGGCTTATTTCGGCCTCGCCGGTTCAAACGCTTGAGGGGGGAAGCATCGACATAACGGTAAGAGGTGATACGATTTTCCTAAATGACGGCGTGAAGGTACTTGAATCCGATATTCTTGCGACCAACGGGGTTATTTACGCGATCGGGGGCATTCTGATGCCTTAGGTCCTGAGGGCGTTTCTTTGTTGTAATATTTGTCTATCTTTTTTTCCTGATTCCTTAATTTTTGCCCCTCGATTGTCCAGCTTTGCCTGGCTTAGAGGATTGATAATTATCGGAAATAAAAGATCGGGCCGGTTTCTGTAAAACTCGGCCCGGAGAGGGGTGACGCATTTTTAGTATAAATTCTGCCGTTTTAGGCAACCAATTTACGGCGGTTAAAGGGCTTGGTTAAGATTCGACAATGGTGTTTCTCGGTAAGAGGTTTCTTCATCTTCAGGAACTTTTCCGTTGCAGTTGGCAACGTGATGAATATAAGCGGTTATGGGGTGGTATTGATCTTGCTTGGCTTTAGTTAAGAGCAGCTAAATTGCCTTGAATGCCTGAAAACTCAAATCTTGATATAAGGGAGATAACCGATGGATTATGCGCAACTGCTTTCCACCATAAAGGAATTGCATTTTATAGGTGATGATAACAAGGCCGAGGATGCGATTAAGTCGGTGTTGGGAATGCTTGTAAGTCGTCTGGATGAAAACACGGCCTGGTATATGACCCAGTCTTTACCGTCGCACCTTTCCTACGAGAAACTTCGAGGGCATCAGAAAAGTATCACCACTATCGATATTGATTCTTTCCTTAATGGTATTGAGAAGCAGTTCGGTTTCAATTCGCGCGAGGCACAGATTCTCATCAACACGGTTGTACACGAGATTAAGGGTTTTTTGAGCCGCGAGCAGATCAAGCAGATCGAGCTTGCCCTTCCCTCCGAATGGGCTGCGCTGGTGGAGGCGGTATAGGCGAATAATCTATCCTCAAAATTATACCTAAAGAGGTCGTCATGAATAAGGAAACCTTGACATTAACACGGGAGAAGCCGGTTACGGTAAATATTAAGGACGTGGCGCTTGAGGGGGATCTGAGGATTCCGCCCAATGCCGCTGCGATCGTCGCGTTTGCCCATGGAAGCGGAAGCAGCCGACGGAGTCCCAGAAACCGTCATGTGGCTGCTTATCTTAATAAAGCCGGTATCGCCACGCTGCTTTTCGATCTTCTAACGCCTAAAGAGGAGGATCTCGATCTGATATCAAGAGAGTACAGATTTGATATCGGTCTTCTTGCTCAGAGGCTGGAAGGGGCCAGTGACTGGATAAGAGAGCAGGAGATCTTAAGGGGTATGAATATAGGCTACTTTGGTGCCAGCACGGGAGCGGCGGCGGCACTGGTTGCGGCGGGAAATCGAAACGATATTTCGGCCGTTGTTTCCAGAGGGGGGCGACCCGATCTGGCGGGTGATTCACTGGGAAAAACCACCGTTCCAACCCTTTTGATTGTAGGGGGCAACGATCCTGTGGTTTTGGATCTTAATCACGAGGCATACGGGAAGCTGGCATCCGAGGCAAAGGACCTTACCATCGTCGCCGGTGCAACCCATTTATTCGAAGAGCAGGGGGCATTGGATGAGGTGGCAAGAAGGGCAACCGATTGGTTTCTGCGCTTTCTGTTGAGGAATTAGTTGAAGTATACAACTTTAACAAAGAGAAAAAATCAAGGAGGCAGTATGAAAGTCAGGGATTTGATGACGCCTAATGCGCAAGGTATACAAAGTTCGGCAACCGTAAAGGAGGCCGCGCATAAGATGAGAGATCTGGAAGTGGGGGCTTTGCCTGTATTTGACGGTAACCGGGAGATGGGAATGATAACCGATCGGGACATTGTTGTACGTTCAATTGCGGGTGACCTGAACCCCTCCAATACCTCGGTAGGCGAAATCATGAGTAAAGATCCGGCGTTCTGTTACGAGGACGACAGCCTTGAGAAAGCAGCAAAGATAATGGAAAACAGGCGCGTTCGTCGTCTGCTGGTTAAAGAGTCCTCCGGAATGCCCACCGGGATCATTTCTCTGGGTGATATCGCCGTTAGAGGCGAAAAAGAGATCGGTGAAGAAATACTACAAAAGGTGTCGGAGCCAAGTAAACCGCACAGGTAAAGAAACACAAGAGCATTCAGAGTTAAGGTCATGGTGTGCCGGCATACTTTTCATAAACATGCCGGCACAATTTCTTTAGTAGTGAAGCTTTTTAGATTCTTCTTAGTTGTCAAACTATTTTTTACTTTAAGGGAAATTCAACCAGCGTTTGCAGCTCTTGTGCCGGAGTGTCGGCGGGGTCGTTAAGATAGTACTCGTATGCCGTGCCGACCATGTCCAGCTTCTTCTGGCTAACCCATTCTGAAATCGCCGTGTAAGCACCTTCGATTTCGTCGTAAGGTCCGGTATGAACACAGCCGACCACCCTGCCGCCGGGTATTTCACTCGGCCGAATATCCTCGTGTGCTTGTACCACCGAGGATACCGGAAATCCGTATTCGATGTCAAGATCCTGCATATCATCGTTGAAGTAGCATACATAAGGCGGCCCGGCCGGATGAATATCATGTTGGGCCAAGTATTTCATTACTCGCGTGTAACCCTCGCCCAGAACCTGCTGGATATCCTTTGCAGGAGTTATGGTTCTTATCGCAATTGTCTGCTGTCTTTGCCTTTCCCCGATCTCGCATTTATACATCCTCTCCTCCTTTTTGTAATATAGGACTGGATCTAAAAGCGAAAAGCATGCCTGTTTGGGTTGTTCCTTCTTCCATGGGGACGTGGAGATACGGCGAATACGTCTCAAAGGCAACAAAAAGCGTTTCAATAAGTTTAACAATTGTTATAAAAGTTTGTGTTTTGTTGATGAAAGTAGGACAACATTTGCAACCGTATCGTGGCGGAGGGCCGACACTACTTAACTGGGTGATTTTTTTATACACAATCAGAATCGAATTTATTATAATATGGTGGAACCTGAACAATGGTGGAACCTAAAACATTAGATTTTTCTGTTGAATTCACGATTATGAATTACTTGTTTTACCCATTACGTTTGCTTACAACCGCTCAATCGAACCGATGAATGAAAATCGATATTGAACTTATTCAGAATGATAAAACAGTGTTTGTCCTGCTTTCTGTTCATCTCGGCACGACCGACACATAGTCACCCTTTACCCGGATAGAGATATGAAAAATATTAGGAAAATCTTTCTTGGCTTCATTATTTCCGATGTGATGCTTTTGTGTTTCTGTTCCATGCCCTCGGATGTAGAGCCTGCTCAATGGCGGATGCTTATGGAGATACCGATTACAACGGAGCGAATAGAACTCCGTGAGTTGATAGAGGATGAAGAGCTCTTCGGCGATATGGAGCTGAATTTCGGAGAGGATGACAGCAGCGGTGATACTGTAAGGCTCAGGAAGGACGGTTCGGAAGAGTATTATGTCGAGCGGGAACTGGTTGTGATTGAGACCAGTATGGTTGAGGAGACCCTGGGGCCCAGAACCCTGGAAAACACTCCGAGGGTAGACGTTTTGTTCGAATATCCACAAGAGCTTACCAACCAGATAAACGAGATGCTTATCGGAGATCTTCCTGAGATCACCTACGAAATGGAGCCTCAGGTGCATGTGGAGAAGTTTGAGGATATCCGATTCCTGAGATTTGATGAGAGTTCACCCCCGCTTCCGGCCACGATCCAAAACGAATCGGATGCAGATCTTACCGATATCAAAATCACTCTGGAAAGCGACGGAAAGGCGATCGGTACTGTTTTATCGGATTATCTTGCCGCCAATGAAGCCATGACAACCTCGATACCCATTAAAGAGAAGACGTTATGTGACTCTTTGATCATCACCGTTGAGGCGACCATCTTGGCCGATTCGGCTCCGAAGGAAGGTGACGGGCTTCAGATCTCCCTTGCGATGGATGGGCTGATCGTTTCGGAGGCGGAAGTTATCGACTCGATGGTAGATTACCAAGAGCCCTTCGCGGGCAGTTTTGGAATTTCAGATTCATTCCGATTGAAATCAATTGATCTTGATGATGCGATCCTTCGCTGCGAACTGAAAAACCCATCCATGCTGAAGTTTGAGATAAAGGGCATAATCGAGAATGCCTGGAATCGTCAATACGCCCAAGAGATGGTACTGGATTCCGTTATGCAGCTTGACAAGTCCGATTTGGACTCAAGTGAGTTTGCGGGAGATCTTCTTTCCGATACGATTTGCGGTTCGAACTGGGAGAAGGATTTCTACCTCAAAACGATGCGTGTCTTCCCCAAATGGGACTCCGATTCGGGAAAGAGTCTTGTAAGCTACCGATACACGGTCAAGTCGATTGCCGAGGGAAACTTTGTCAGGTTTCATAAGGACAGTGCGATTGTATTCAAACTTATACCGGTAAAGTTTCCTTTCATGCGGGCAAGAGGCAGCTTTACTCAGGCCATGAACGAGCAGTTCTCATCACAGCAGGTGATCGGATTCGATTGGGAAGCCTCTATTACCGATTCCCTTCGCAAGGCATTTCGCTTTGGAGCCGCCGACATGAAAATGGAGCTTGTACCAAATTTCCCAAGCGGAAGCTCTCTGGACCAGTTATGGATTTCGGTTGGGTTGAAAGAGAAGAATAAGACAGATACTTTGGCTGGTTTCGATTCCCTTCTCTACAGAATCTCGGCCGATTCCATAAAAACGATAAATGTAGCTGTGGACGAACTCTTGAATGCATGGGCCGATACCATCGAGTTTGAAGGCGAACTGTCTCTTCCGGCCTTGTCCGACATGGTTCTGTATAATTCCAAAGACGCCTACGGTAACTACAGCGACAAGTTAAGAATCGGAATGAATGTCAAGTGGAGCCTGGATGTTCCGCTTTCATGGGAAATAATCGACACGATAGGTATGGAGCTGGATAGGTCCTCTTTTGATATGGATGAAGGTTTTGACTGGGCTAACAAGATTGAAAACAGGCGACTTAAAATTGACCTGGATATTTTAAACGGCACCAATTTAAACCTGGTTGTCCATGCTTTAGCGGCATCCAAGGAACATAAAGAGGAGTTGGATTCCTACCCGCGATCTCTTTTGGGAAAATGGGGGCCGATGAGCCAGTGGCCCAATCTGTTTCTACTTTTTGAATACGACGGGCTAAAGATTGCCCCCAGAAATCAAAAAAGCAGCTCCACGGTATTGCTGGACAAGAAAGGAATGGATGCCGTGCTTTCGGGCGACAGCTGTTATATACGCTGGTTTCTCATGATGCCCAAAAACGAACTGGACGCTATGAAAAGCGATGATTACATAGACTTAAATGTTACCGCGGTTATCGAAGGTGTCGGCAGGACCGACTCACTGCTGTATTGGGAGAATTGATTATGGGTTATGTTCAAAAAGGATACGGATTTTCACGCTCGGGTCGTTTGCGGGTACAAAACGGCATCATTAAGACGCTTATCATTATTATATGCTTATACTGCGCGGGTGTACAAGGCGAGGTGGTCTCAAGCCCCCAATCGATGGGGATGGGAACCGCTCGTATCGCATACGGGGGATGGCTGGATGCCCCTACACTTAACCCGGCATTTCTGGGCGCGCAGCTTCAACCCTCGGGAGGGGTAAGTATTCTCAATCTGGGAATCGGTTACTGGAGTGACAAACTGGCTCTGACTCCATATAAAGACTATTTGAATATTGGAGAGGATGGTCAGTGGCAGAAGATAGTCACTCATCTGATAAACACAAGCTTTGGCATAGCCGGGCGAACATCGGCGGAATCTTCAAAGAAAATCGGTCGCAAGATGCGAAACGGCGCATCAATCTATATCGGCTACAACCAACCCCTGACTAACTGGATTTTCGGAAGATTTGCTTTTGATGTGCGGATGGTCTCCGATATTGAAGTCAGTATTCCGGAAGCACCTTTTATGATAATATTCGATCATGAAAAGGGGGTGAAGCGGGGTTCGAGTCCGTCGCTGAAGAATCTCGGTGCTCAGGTCAGGGTAACCACCGATATCAACGCCGCATACGGCCATCCTCTGGATCTGTCCGGAGTGGCTCAATATCTAAACGGGTTTACAAAGGGTATAACAGATTTTAAATACGCATCTGCAGGCCTGGGACTAACCGTTTCGCTGGGGCGCGCCTATGTAAATCTAAAGACGACCGACGGCGGCATTCATGTTTCCGGCGACGGTTCCTCCTTTCACGCGGATGCGAAGATGAACCTTAAAGCCGCCGGCACCGGTATCGATACCGATTGGCAGTTTAATTTGCCCAGCTCCTCCATTACCGGCTGGGGAACGGGGATCAATGTGGGGGCACTGATGTATGGAGAGCATTCAACAATAAGTGTCGCTTTGCGTAAATTTGGACCCATGATCTGGCACGATGTTAAAGAAGGCGATTTTACTGCTCGAACTCAGCAGCTCTCCATCGTGGAGATTATAGAAGATCTGGACAAAGAAGAAGGCCTGGATCTCTTCGATCCCGAGGACGGCGGTAAGGATCCGCTTAAAAACGACAGTTTAAGAGAGCGTGGTTCTCATGTAAGCTGGATGCCTACCAGTTTGAATATCGGATTTGGATACAGGTTTAATTTTAGACACGGAGAGAACCAGGCTCTTAGAATCCTGTCCGAGTATGTAAACACCTCAGTTGAGTATGAGCAGAGTCTGGCACCATGGCCGGGACGTTCGTTTGTTCCGCGCATCGCATTGGGTGCGGAAAATGGTTTTTTGGGAGGGTGGCTTCCTTTGCAGACCGGTTTTATTTTCGGCGGTGCCGAGAAGGTTGCGTCGACAGCCGGACTGGGGCTGGATTTAAGAGCAGTCTGTTTACACCTGGGATACAAGGCGGTCGGGACCCCATACTGGTTCCCCAAAAGAGGTTTCGAAATCGCATTTGGTCTTCGTAAGCAGTGGGGCAGGCATCGTGACCCCGATGGAGACGGGGTGAGCGATAAAGATGACGGCTGTCCGTGGGTTCCTGAGGATCTGGACGGATTTGAAGACGAGGATGGTTGTGCGGATCCGGACAATGACGGCGACGGCATTGCTGATTCGGTTGATCAGTGTCCCAATCGGGCCGAGGACATGGATGAATTCGAGGATGAAGACGGTTGTCCCGATTTTGACAATGACGGCGACTTGATTCCCGACAGTCTGGACAGTTGTCCCAATGAGGCTGAGGATATGGATTCCTTTTTGGATGAGGATGGATGTCCCGACTATGACAATGATGAGGACGGCGTGCCCGATTCGGTTGACGAATGTATAAACGAGGCTGAGGATGCCGACGGTATTCAGGACGAGGACGGGTGTCCCGAAATAGATGCCGACGGTGACAAAATACCGGATATGATAGATCTGTGTCCGATGGAGGCTGAGAATTACAATTATGTCGAAGACGGTGACGGTTGTCCGGATGAGGTTACTTTTTTCTCGCCGGGGCAGAGTGAAATTTTACAGAGTGCGGCCGAAAGAATCGAATTTGACGAGAAAGGATATCTCAAGGCGGGTATCACGGGGGTATTGGATACTATAGCGGGCATACTGGGTAGTGTAGACGAGCAGAGGTATTTCATATGCTGGTGTGACACGGCTCTGGTCGATTCGGTTGTCAAGAGCAGAACTATGCTGATAGCCGATTCTTTGGCTGACAGTACTCTTAGCCGTGATCGTTTGATCGTACCGGATTGCAATTCACCCAGGTTGAGTTCGCCGACGAGCAAGACTTGCGGCGGGCTGCTGCGTGTAAAGGTGATTGAGTCCAGGGAAGAGTACGAGCAGATAATGAACATCAGGAAAGAAAAGGAGACTGATAATCCTGACACATTGGGAAGCGCTTCGGATACAACAGGGGAGTCTCAGACTAAGCAGGTCCCTGAGGTGAAGAAAGCACCGGATGCGAAGAAAGCACCGGATGCGAAGAAAGCACCGGATGCG
>CAZPHU010000047.1:0-28213 GCA_964586285.1 uncultured Fibrobacterota bacterium
AACAAAACGAGAGTTGAGGAGCATAGTCTCGTACTTCTGATAAAAATACATCTCTTTGTACGGGCCCGGCCAACATATGTGTAAGATCCTGCGCCACGAACCGTTTTTATCTCTTGTGCACGATATATATATTGAAGACTTTTGATTTAAGTGTGACTTGAATCGGGCAATTAGCACAATTTCTTGAGACACAAGGTTTTCGGCAGTCGTGGAAGTACCTCAGAGGATATTCCAGTCGATTGCTTCATCGTCCCTGTCTCCGGATATTGCGCCACTCATTGGCTCAGAACTGCTCGATTTGGGTATAAGTATACAAAGACGGCATGAAGGTTGCCACTTATATACCTTCGTTTCTTTTTTTTCCGGAAGGATTACGGACAAGCGCCTGAAAAAAATCCTGGCGTCTTATCCCAGCCTCATTTACGTTTAAGGAGTCGAGATTAATGACGAGTGCACGAGATCAATTCCTTACAAAAATGGATACAGCCAATCTGCCCTCCTCCGTCATATCTGCTTTTGATTACTATTACTCGCGTCTTCGTGACGGACAGAGTGGGTATATACTGGAAGAGGATATTGACCCCGTACCAAAGGGAACGATTCCTACCATGAATACGACCGATCAATTCAAAAAGATCGGCTCACAGGCACTTGCTCATACAGCCGTTATCAAACTGAATGGCGGTCTTGGTACTACGATGGGACTCGAAGGGCCAAAATGTCTGCTACCGGCAAGAAACAATTTTAATTTTCTAGATATAAGTGTCGGTCAAATCAGCTCTTTGCGAAATTCGCAAGGGGTAAATATTCCGTTCATCCTAATGAACAGTTTCAATACGCATCAGCAGACCCTCCAATATTTAAACGAAAAACATGCGGATTTCCATAATAACGAGATTCCCCTAACTTTCACTCAGAACAGATTTCCAAAGGTTATGGAAGAGACGCTTGAGCCGGCTGCATACTCGAAGGAACCGCAGTTGGAATGGTCTCCCCCCGGTCACGGCGATATTTACAGCGCAATCAAAACATCCGGGCTGCTTGAATCTTTAAAAACCCGGGGTATACGTTATCTTTTTATATCCAATATAGATAATCTGGGTGCAGTTGTTGACACTGGTCTCCTTGGCTATTTCGCGGAAAAGAACGTTCCGTTTTTGATGGAGGTAGTCGAGCGAAACGAGATGGATAAAAAAGGCGGTCATCTCGCGAGACTCAAAAACGGTCAGCTTATATTGCGCGAAATAGCCCAAACATCGCCGGAAGAGATCTCTTTGTTTCAGGATATCAACCGTTACCACTATTTTAATTCAAATAATATCTGGTTAAATGTAGCTCACCTTGAGAAAGTATTAGATGAAAATGATGGTTTTCTGCCCCTTCCTATCATTCGCAACCGCAAAAACCTCAATCCGCGCGATCCCCAATCTCCGAGAGTTATTCAAATCGAATCGGCCATGGGATCTGCTGTAAACCAATTCAGCAAAGCCGAGGCTGTGCATGTTTCAAACACTCGCTATCGTCCGGTGAAACAATCGGAAGATCTCCTGGCGTTATGGAGTGATTTGTTTGTAATGCATGATGATTACACGATTCACAGTAATCCGGCCAGAACACTGAAACAAATCGTTATCGAACTTGATAAAGAATTTTTTGGTCATTACGATCAGCTGCAAGCTCGTTTTCCCGGCGGTGCACCTTCACTGATCTCCTGTGAATCGCTTCATATTGAAGGTGATGTAGCTTTTGACGGTAAAGCCGTTCTTGAAGGCGTAGTCAGCTTCAAAAACAAGACCGATGAGCAGGTTAGAATTTCCGAAAAGCGTCATATCACCGGCGAATTCGTGTTCCAATAGGCCTAATCCAGGGCTCCCGCTTCCAAAAGGATTTTCTCCGCATTGGGATTACGATACTTTCTTGCGTACCATAGCGGCGTTTTACCTGCTTTGTTGCGTTGATTCACATCCGCCCCCGCGGCAATGAGAATACGCATAGTCCGGTCGTAACCCTGTGCCGTCGCGTACATCAGCGCACTTCCCAGCACATTATTTTGAGCGTCCACCCTGGCTCCGTGAAACAGAAGTTCTTCTACCACTCGCTCGTGCCCCTTTGAGGCCGCTATTATGAGCGGAGTGCTGCCGTACTCGTTTTTCTGTTCGATATCGGGAAAGCCCTCGATAAACATGTCTTTGATTTTTTTCAAGTTACCATTACGTGCGGCTACCAGCAGATCACTATATCCATCCGGATTTTTCTCAAGCAGCATTTTTTCGATAGATGAATACCTTCTCTGCATCGCAATCTTAAGAGCAGTATTTCCATCTGTGTCGACAAGATTTACGTCGGCCCCGGCTTTCAAAAGCACGTTTACCATCCGAGCCCTGTTGGCACGAACCGCAAAAAGCAAAGCAGTTCGTCCCCGCCTATCCGCTGCATCCACAAACGCACCATACCTCAGCAACATTTCCACAATTTCAGTCTGATTATGTATAACCGCATTGATGAGAGCAGTACGTCCCTTGTTATCAGCTGCGAAAAGGTCGCTTCCGGCATCTAAAAGCATTCGAGCGATAACTTTTCTGCCGGATGCAGCGGCATGCATCAGAGCTGTAAGCCCGCGTATATCTGCCGCGTAGACATCCGCGCCAAAAGAAAGCAGGTGCTCAACAATTTGGGTGGAGTTGTTCATTGTAGCTTTAATCAGCGGAGTGATAGAAAAGGTATCCGTTACCGAAGGATTTGCACCTGCATACAGCAAGTTCTTTACCATCGGCAGGTTTCCTCTCTCAACAGCGTAAAAAAGAGCTGATCTGCCCAGACGATCCACCTCGTGAATATCCGCATCAAATTCCAATATTACCCGTGCCACTGTACTGCAGGCACCATGAGCGGCATACATCAGCGGAGTTTTTCCGGAACTGTCCGGCAAATCGATATCCGCCCCCGCGTTTAAAGATGCGATTAAACCGCTTGTATCGCACGACCATATAGAAGAAATGAGGTCGTCGTTTTGTTGGGCATTAAGTAGGAAGCTGCGAAAGAATATCGCGATTGTAACAATATAAATGAATTTGGCCATATATGGTCTTACCCTTTGCCGGTGTGCTCTCAAAAGATATTTCGATCAGGTAATGGAGTTTGGTATTTTTTGAGACCTGTTTGTTAATAAAACCCCCGATGCCCTTCAAAGCAGCATGCGTTTATGGAGCGCGACAGATCATCCCATATAAACAACTGAATTATGCAGATTTAGCCCATCCCTAAATGGTTTTGGGCAGTAACCGTATCTGCTAAGACTATCTGGTGGATTTAAAAACTGTAGTACTAACGACCCATGCGTCATTGTATCCTGCCGCCTTTATTTTTTTCAAGGCCTGGTCGGCACTTTTTCGGTCGATAAAATCACCAACCTGAACTTTGTAGTATGGATCGGCATGAATGATGTATACAGGCATATTGGTCTTACTTTCAAGTTGCTTTTTCTGAGTTCTTGCGGCATCAGCATCCGTTGTGGCTGAGCATTGAATACGATAACCCGCAGTCTGTTCTCCGGCGGATATAGAAGAGCTGCTCATAATAGAGGTGTCTAGATCGGATGATGAAAGCGCCACTTCCTGTCCCCGATTGAGAGTGTCTATATAAGTAGCGGGAGCATGTGTCTCATTTCGCCTTTCCTGAGCATGATCTTTATCTTTATCGAGAAACCCGAATATTTTCGGAAAGGCACATGAAGTAGTGCTTAGAGAAAGAATTATTGATGCAGCAAACAGGAAAAATGTATATAATTTATGATTCACGACTATCCTCCATATAGATTTTTGCCATTCGTTCTCTGAAACAGTACGTATTCGATAGTAATAAATATACCCATTTGCAAGGAATAAATCATTCAAAACCTTCAACAACGTTTCGAATCTATAAGAAAGCGCGGATCTTATTCTTTTAAAAACCGCCATTCACCTCGAAAGCTTCGTTCACGTACGGCTATATTGCTTTTGCTGACTGCTTTGATTACCTGGTATGCTAATCAGGGACAAAATAACCCGTTTTCTCCCTCCTACACGCTTTCACTTATCGGCAAAGACGAAAACATCTTTCTAACAGGATCTAACCACCCCGGCCTTTCTTTTTGGATACCACTCTCATCTTTGTCGGACCAGGTTTCCATACAAGGGGATACCTTATTCGCAGTACCGGACAGCCATGCCGTTTCGGCAGCAAATGCTCTGGTCACAAAGAAGGTATTTTTCCTGGATACCTGCCTGGATGGTAACCGGGCATTTGGAAGCCATATCCGATGTATCGGATTGTCCGCGGATTTATCTGATATGCACATTACAAGAATTCCCGCCCTGGCTCACGGACTCGGGCCCGTTCAGATCGATCGGGGAAATTTTTCTGTTCTGGTCTGGCATTATAGATGGGGAGAAATCAGGGAGGATATTGCCTTTAGGCATAGTGAACAGTATGATATAATTATAGGTGTTGATTGGCCTCAGGATGCCGGTGAATTGCTGCGCGAAGTGATGCGGCCAAAAGAATTGATCCTGATTGATAAAGGAAGTCGGAACCAACGGCGGTTAAATATTCAGCAAATTGGAGAGTTTCCCTTCCGGTTGGCAATTTCCGAAAAGAGCGGTGAGAATACTACCGTAAAATTCTTAAGACCTGAATGAACATTCGATTAATATTTAATAATGTGGTTTTTTTTCTTTTCAGTAACGTATTTTGTGTGAGTAATTATGATTACAATGCAAGAACTTCTCAAACATGCGGCCACACTTGGAGCGTCGGATTTGCATCTTACTGCCGGGGCTCCTCCGCTTTATCGTATAGATGGAAGGTTGGTTCCGGTTAAGGCAGAGAAGTTGGTTCCTGAGCAGGTGCTTAAACTTGCCTACAGTATTATGACCGATCAACAAAAAAAATCCTTTGAGCAGAATAAAGAGATAGATTTTTCATTTGGCATACAGAATCTGGGAAGATATCGTTCCAACGTTTATTTACAGCGTGGCTGTACCAGTTGCGCAGTCAGACAGATTCCTCCCGTCATTCAATCTCTTGAGCAACTGGGCTTACCCCCTGTAGTAGAAAGATTGTGCGAACGTCCAAACGGCCTGGTCTTGGTCACCGGTCCAACCGGCAGCGGAAAAAGTACTACCCTGGCAGCAATGGTCGATAGAATCAATACGCAACGTGAAGGTCACATTCTCACGATTGAGGATCCGATTGAATTTGTTCATCGTCATAAAAAATGTATTGTTAATCAACGTGAAGTACACCATGATACCGACAGTTTTTCAAACGCGCTAAGGGTTGCGCTGCGCCAGGATCCCGATATAGTACTGATTGGAGAGATGCGAGATCTGGAGACAATTCAGGCTGCGTTGAGTATAGCCGAAACAGGCCATCTTACCTTTGCGACATTGCACACTAACTCTGCAGCTAAATCCGTAAACAGAATAATCGATGCTTTTCCAAGTGAGCAGAAAGCAACTGTAAGAGCACAGTTAAGCATGGTTTTAGAAGGAATTGTAAGTCAAACGCTTATTCCACGTGTTGGTGGCGGTCGCGTGGTGGCGAGTGAAGTCCTGATTGCGACTCCCGCTATCCGAGCCCTTATTAGAGACGATAAAACTCATCAGATTCAGGGCATATTGGAAATAGGACGCCAGTACGGAATGCAGACGATGAATTCCGAACTTATCAGGTTATATAACGAGCGACTGATAACGAAAAAGGATGCACTGGGAAGAAGTCCCGAGCCGGAAAGTCTGATTAAGCAACTCGCCTAGGCGGTTATATCAGTCTTTGTGGAATAAATCGAATTACTCCTGGAGAATAAAAACATATGCCGAAATTCTTGTATACCGGTATCAGTACCTCGGGCAAAGAAGTTCGTGGAGAAGTAGAGGCTGAAAGCAAAAACGAGGTAGTCAGCCTTCTTCGGAAAAAGAAGATTAGGGTGATCTCCTTGCGCAATAAGCCCATGAATATCGAGCTGAATCTTCGAAAAAGAGTAAAGCTTCAAGATATGAGCAGATTTACCCGTCAATTCGCAGCAATGACCTCTGCGGGTCTTCCACTGATTCAGTGCATGAACATTCTGGCTTCTCAGACGGAAAACAAGACTCTGGCCGAAGCGATTCGACAGGTCAGCAGCGATATTCAAGGCGGCTGCTCACTTGCGGATGCCTTTCGAAAACACCCAAAGATCTTTTCCGATCTTTATTGTAACATGGTGAGCGCCGGTGAGGCTTCGGGCAACCTTGACGGAGTATTGATCAGGCTTGCCGAATATCAGGAGAAGGCGGCCTCTCTGCGGCGAAAAATAAAGGGGGCGATGACCTACCCCATTGTTTTAGCTGTAGTTGCAGCTGCGGCTATAGCGCTTCTGCTTACGTTTGTTGTTCCACAATTTGCAGTGATGTTTGTCGACCTTGGGGGTCAACTTCCCCTTCCCACTCGCATTGTCATGTCTTTATCTACCTTTCTTCAGAATTACATCCTCTTATTGATAGCGGGGATTCTCATAACAATATTTTTATTGAATCGCTACTATAAGACGGAAAAGGGAGCACATGTGGTTGACTCTTTAAGGCTTAGATTACCTTTATTTGGAGATTTGGAGAGGAAAAATTCGATAAGCCGGTTTTCCCGTACCCTGGCGACCCTCCTTTCTAGTGGAGTCAGCATACTTGAGGCACTTTCAATCACAGCCAAGACAGCCGGTAATAAGGTGCTGGAAAAAGGGCTCATTTTAACTCTGGAACGGATTACCGGTGGTCAAACCATCGCGGAGCCTTTAGGCGAAACCGGAATTTTTCCACCGATGGTCATACACATGATTTCCGTCGGAGAGCGAACCGGAGATCTATCAGGTATGCTGAGCAAAGTATCTCAATTCTATGAAGAGGAGGTTGATGCCGCAATTGATGCATTAACGTCTATCATAGAACCTGTGATGATCGTAGTCATGGGTATAGTAATTGGAGGGATTCTAATCTCAATGTACCTACCCATGTTCGAGCTTATTACATCTATTGGTTGAGCAAATAATTGCCCGGATTTGAAAAAAATCGTATAATTAGTTAAAGTATTCAATTTTTCTGCCGATATTAAGAAATAGGAAGAAGAAAGGCGGTGATTTTCATGCGTTTGCTACCGATTCAGCAAAAGATTTTGTCGGAGCTGAAAAAGGTGGAGAGTACAAAAAAGGTCGAAAAAACGCCAACTCAGCAGGATCGGGCCGTTGATCGATCAGAATTCTCTTCCAAAGCTCAGCGATTGAGTAATACCAAAGCAAACGCCGAAATCGTTTCAGCTCATCTTGCGGCACAACCGGAAGTCCGTACGGAGAAAATTGAAGAAGTGCGTCAGAAGATTGATTCAGGTTTTTACGACTCACAGGAATTTATCGATAAACTCGCAGATAAACTGCTTAGCGATTTCGGCGTTTCAAACCCTCAGAACCCTCCGACATAAATTAAGATTTTAAAACAAGATTCCATAGGCGGAGACTCTTACTCCGCCTTTTTCAATTGGATGACTTGACTTCCAATCATGATCGTTATTCCATCCAAAGTATCACCAAGGATGATCGATCGTGCTTCTACAATGTTTGGTAAGAATATTGCAACTCGGTTTTGTGAAATCCATATCGTATAATCTTGAACCACCAGACCGTTGGTTTTTAATGTAATTCAACCTTGACATTTTTTATTTTGGCCTCGAAATTCGAGCTTCGAGCATTTCTGAAACGCAGTGAGAGGTCAGTTGATGAGAATACAAAATGCGCGTACCAAAACGTGTTTATCCCATCCAGGCTCCTGCCCCGGTTTGAGTATGAATTATATAGAATGTATTTTAAGGGCTTCAAACAGATTTCGGGAAGACTAGACGTTACATACAACAGGATGGAGATATCAATGGATTGTATTGTTTGCAAATTTGGCGGTAGTTCTGTAGCCACTCAGCAAAGAATAGAGCAGGTTGCATCCATAATTGAAGAAAACAAGAGACGCCGCTGTGTTGTTTTATCGGCTCCCGGCAAAGCTCCTGGTTTAGAGATAAAAGTAACTGACATGCTTCTGACGATCAGTAAAAAAGCTTTGGAGGATGAAGATATTAGCGCCGAAATTTCAATGGTAAAACAACGCTATCGAGATATCTACAGTCCACTCGGAGTCGAGAATAAGGACATTGATGAGGTACTTGATATTCTTGACCAGAGAGTTCAGGCGGATAAGTCGGATGCTCTTAGGTACAGAGATGCTTTAGTAGCATCGGGTGAAGACTTTAATGCACGTCTTTTTGCCCGATACCTTCAGCACAGAGGTAAGGACGCGGTTTATCTTTCTCCGCAAGACACTCATCTTCTGGTAACGTCAACATTTGGTGATGCTCAACCGTTGAAAGAGACCACGGAGAATCTTGTCAAGCTAAAGGAATTATGTGCAGAAAAAATTGTTGTTTTCCCCGGTTTTTTCGGGGTAACCCAAGAGGGGCATATCGCAACATTCAGCCGTGGCGGCTCAGACTTAACAGGTGCACTTCTGGCCGAGGCAATCGATGCCGGTGAATACGAGAATTTTACCGACGTTGACGGGATTTTTTCCGCTAACCCTACCATAGTTGATTCTCCTAGACAGATTCCGGCTCTTACTTACAAGGAAATGAGAGAACTCTCCTATATCGGATTCAATGTTCTGCATGAAGAAGCTGTTAAGCCTGTTATGTTCAAGAAAATCCCGATTCGCTTACGGAACACAAACAATCTGAAAAATGACGGAACTCTTATCGTAGCAGAACGTCTTCCCAGCGAACGTGATGTTGTTGGGATCGCCAGCGGAGGAAGATATTGCAGCTTTACTCTTCAAAAATTCCTTATGAATCGTGAGAAAGGGTTTGGTAGACGATTACTGTCAATCTTTGAAGAATTGAATCTGTCTTTTGAGCACTGCCCCTCAGGAGTCGATAATATCTCAGTTATTCTTGACCAAACACAGATGAAACCGGGTTCGGCAAATGCGGTAATTCGCACTATTGAAAAAGAACTGAACCCCGATTATATAAAAACGGAGTTCGACATAGCGCTTGTTGCGGTAGTCGGTGAAGGACTTATTCAAAAAGTGGGTCTTTTGTCTCAAGCGGCTCACGCCCTGTCCAGTGCAGGCGTGAACATAAAAATGGTCAACCAGGGCAGCTCCGAAATCAGCGTTATATTCGGCATTGACGCAGATGATGAATCCGAAGCTGTAAACGCCTTGTATAAAGAATTCTTCTCCTGATAATCACAACTTTAGTCTAATTTTCGACCTCCGATTGTAAACATAGATCCGGTTTTTCAGAAAGGCAAAGTGAGTTCTCTCTGCTAAAACCGGGTCTGTACATCAGGCAGAAACTCATTTTATCTGTTTGACAGGCTTATTTGTAACAGATTTTATTTCTTTGTCGATTTCATCTATTTTAGTTCTTAATTCTTTAATTGCCGATTCTTCATATTCAATCATCTTTTCAGCTTCCAGCTCTCGATGCATCAACTTCTTAATTTCTTCATCCAACTCGTTTAGACCTGGACTCCTCTTTTCCTGGTTACCTGTCCTTGGGTGTACTTCAACGATTATATTGTCGACAGAATCCTTTATTTCATCAGTTTTTTTAACTGTATCTACGTTTGAACTGTCTATTATAACAGGAGAAACAACTTTTGACCGGTAGTGTTTGGTCGTGTCAATAAGAGTCGTGATAAAAACCTTGATTCCACCGTTACCTGAATCAGACAAAACCCCGCGACATGTAATGATATTATCACCGCCTTTTAAAAGATCTGCGATACCGGTCAAACTGTCTATACTCTCGGGGTCTGTTGCCTCTCCCCTACCCGACATGGTTAAAACGCCGTTTATGTATAGTGTATACGCGCACATAGATGATACATATAAGGAGGCTTTGCGCGGTTCTCCGTGCAAAAACGCATTCTTCCAGAACCAAACAGTATCCTCATTTTCTTTACCCCAAATAAGCTTTTGTAAAGAATCGTTGCTTGAATCGCTTAGCCATGACGGTGTTTCAGCAAACTCCCAACCCCGCGACGGTTTAGAGGTGTTCCAGTCTTTTACGCTGTCGGAACGTACAAACCATGTGGTGTCGCTATAAATTCCTATTCTTTGATAAAAGTTATCGCCGTATGTATCGGGATCTAAATGGGCAAGACGTTGAAGTACTTTTCGGTACCATATACTGCCATCCATTCCCTTTTGCCGGAGTGAGTTTAAAGCATCCTCATAAGCAAACAGCGCCTTATCCTGCAACTCAAATGCCATATCTTCAAATTGAAATATAAGATCTTCCTCGTCCTCCTGAGCCGAATTTTTGTTTAAGCTGTCTGCTTCCAGAAGTAGCTTTTGAGCCAATCTATCGTAATCTTCGGCAATATCATGTGAGACATATGCATATCGGCTTTTACATAATTCATATGTTGAATCCAATCTGTGCGTTATCATTTCTTCGGCGGCATTTTCATAAAAGGAGCGAATTTTTTCTTTCATCGGTTCAAGAGTCGTGAGCAACTGCTTTTGATACTGGTAAAAATAAAGCGGCTTTTCACTTATGTCGGAAGGCACGGGAGCGTTACGCATAGCATCAACGGCCAGCTCCAAAAAATTTCCGGCTTTAACATAGACTCTATCAATTCCTGCTTTTGCCGAATCCACCCATTTTCCTTGACTCTCATCCAACGAGTCGGCGGCATCGGACATCTGAAGCACTCTCCCAAAAGCATCCCCCGATTTTTGCAATAATTTACTTGCCGCAAGGCATCTGTCTTTTTCATTTAGTGCTTTTTTTATCGGATTTTGTATATCGGTTCTATACCGATACCAGTCATCTGCGTACGATTCATACATTTCACCGATACGAAAAGCTGCTTCAAATAAGCGTTTGCTACGGTATGTGACAACTCTTTGATACTCCTTTGCAGCATCAGCAAGCAGAGTAGTTTTTGTTTTTCGATAATCATCTATTTTTCCGGTCGCCGAATCAAAAGTTTTTTCGTCGAATTGTTTATTCCTAAGCCTTGCAAGCCGATAAGCAGCCTCCCCGGCCCAGAAGTTATCGGGTTCGATTCCATCATTAATGTTGTCATCATTTTGCTTTTGAGCCGCTGAATATTGTGATACCGCGGCACCTATACTGTCAATCTCCTCGTATGATCGGCCAACCATTACAAGAGCTTCAACAAGGTAGTAACTTTTAGGGAAACGACCGATAAAGTTTTTATACACTTTTTTGGCTTTTTCAAACATTCCGGCCTCGAAATAAAATTTCGCGGACCTGAGCAAAAGTGCCTCAACATCTCTCTCACCAGGATAACTTAGAGAATATCGATCGTTGGCTTGCGCCATTTTATCAAGTTTTCCCAGGCGCTGATAGCAAAAACCTACATTGAACATAGCATCCTTGACTTTAGGAGACTCTGCATAATTGGCGATAATCTTCTCATAAACACGCGCGGCATCTTCCCATTTTTCGCCCTTTTCATAATTTACCGCTGCATTGAACAAAGCGTCCGGAGCGAACTTGGACAGTGGATACTTTTTGACCAAATGCTCATATATTATACAAGCTCTATACCAATCTTTCATTCTGTCATATGCTTCAGCACCGTTGAAAAGTACTATATCACCGTACTCGGTATTGGGGAAATGATCCTCTATCTCCGTATACGCAAGCGCGGCCTTCGCGTAATCCTCTCTCTCGTAAAGGTTTTTGGCATACATATATCTTGCCTGAAGCATAAGATTAAAAGCTTCCTGTCTGTAATCGGCAGTTCCCGCACTCTTCCACACCTCTTCAAACACCCGTGCTGCCGGTATAAATTTGTTTTTAGCAAATACGCATTTACCCTCCAACAGCCGTATTTCATAGTACACCCGATCTTTTCTCTTCTTACTTGTGACAAGTCTGTAAACTTCGCGTGCTTGGTCATATTCTTTTCTGTTGAAGTAAAAAGATCCAAGACTGAGAATAACATCGTCGTACTTTTTCCCATTTGGAAATAGAGACAAATAGTTACGGGCGGCAGCGACAATCAAGCCAGTGTCACTGATTTCCGGCCCGGATTCAGGTTGTCCTTCTATAGAAGCAATAAATTGCTGCGCCAGAGAAACCGCGTTCAAAGCGGCCTGCTCCCTCTTTGAAGAATCTGCATTTGCCTTTTGACTATATTCAATGTATTTTCGCGCCGCGAAGTTTTCATCGCCCAAATTTTTCTCGAATATAACGGCCGCATTCCATATCGCATCTACGGCTCTGTGATCGTTGGGATATAATGTAATCATTCGCAAGTAGTTCTCAACGGCTTTTTCATACGAGGAAATATCCTTGTTTGTTTCTCCTTGTCTGAAGTAGTAATCGGCTAAGGAAAAACCCACCGATATAACCATCGAATCAACAGCATCAATACTTTGTTGGTCCAGCTCTATTATTCTTTTTTGCCAGGCACTTCCTCGTGCATACGATGAGATAAAATCTTCACGCTGTTTTAAGATTTTGTTCTTGAGACCCGACATGGTGTAGAGTTTTATCAGATCAACAGCCACATAAGGAGCAACCGTGCACTCCGGGTATTTGACCAGAAGTTTTTCGTATACTGATATTGCTTCTGCATAATCCAGATCTTCCTCACGCAGCTTTCCCATTCTTTTAAGAACCATACCCGCGTAATCCAGATTTTCTGTCATGTCAAGAAACTCTGCGGCACCCTCCACTCCACCGACTTCATCAAAGCTAATCGCTATATAATCAACCGCCTCGCCGCGAAGAAGGGGGTTGTTGATTTGTTTCTCATCAATATCGGCAATGTCGAAATCAAGTTCGATCTCTTTCACCATGTACTTGACAATATCTATTGACTGCGCATACAAATCACGCATATAATAACACCAGCCAAGCTGATAAAGCGCTTCAACAAATTGGGGATGATCACTGTAATAAAGAACTCTTCTGAATGCTTCTTCCGCTAACTGATAACCCTGGTTGTCGTGGATTTTCGGATTACTGAAATAGTATCTTCCAACCGACATGTTTGCTTCAACATAATACTCGCTTTCAGGGTACTTCTCAACAAGCATGCACAGTACATCGTTTGCCCGTTTTTCTTTACCCACCTTACGCAGGGCCTGTGCTTTATAAAACGCGGCATTATCAGCAAGTCTGCTTTTCGGATATTCGTTTATCAGGCGATCATAAATCCCTATAACCTCATCCAGTTCATATCGAGGAAACTGCAAATCCGGTGAATTGGTTCCTTGTTCCAACCTCTTTTCGTACTCTTGCAAACGGCTGTCGAAAACATCACTTGCCCTGTCATAGTACAGTTCGGCCAGCCGATATAAAAACTCCGCTCCAAAGCGCGACTTCTCTCCTGTCTCCAACAACATCTCCAGATGAGTAATGATGTTGTCACGTTCGTTACTTATTTCTTTTTTCATTTTTAATCGCTCATTTGAGACAAACGCATTGGTTACTTTTCCGTTGGAAACATCCTTGTTCCGGCCGTCCTTGTTTGCTTCATTTTTGAGTGAGATTTCCCGATTCAAATCACGAAGGTGTTCCAGTCTGGCTTGGTAATGCATATACGACCAATCGATATATTTGGCGTTTTTTTCATCGGTATACGAATCCGTAAGGCTCTCTTCAAAGGATCCGGCTGTATGCACAAATTCATATTCTTTTTCCAGTCGTACAATTTGAAGACGCAAACTGTCGGAGAGCGTTTTTCCTGATTTCACAATATCATTTTCGGCATGTACGCCGTTTTTATCGGCTGTTTTAAGAGTCTTTTCCTTTAAAGCCGTTAAGATATTGTTCAGAGAATCGATTCTTCCTTGCAGCAGAGTCATGTAACGCCTTGATGCGAAAACTGCAATCCCTTTTTCAATCCTATCTTTGGTTAACACTCCAAGGCTTTGCAAAGTATTCAGGGCCTGCTCTTCCATCTTCTCAAGCGAAGAGAGCCTGGCCCGGATTTCCTTCACAAGAAGACTGTCCCCTGCTCCGACAGCTTGGAAGTATGCGCTATTGGAAGAGTGCTGGAGTTCATAGATCTTTTCCAGTTCTCTGGATATGTGAACGGCGGTTCTTGCATTTAATACTTTCTGGTAGATAAGGGAATTTACTCGTGAGGCATCCATAGGATTATCTTCCGCGGTGTATACCTGAGAAAGAATGGAGGCCATTTCGAAAAAGTATTCACCGGTGGGATGTTGCTTTAAATATTTTTCTGCGATGCTGCGCGCTTTCGCTACTTTTTTTTCATCCAGATATATCCTTGCACACTTAACACGTGCATCATGGTAGCGGTGAGACTTGGGTGAGACCATCAAATAATAGTTTAAAGCAGCTTCAGTTTTATCCCTACTGTAGAGGATATCCCCGATTGCGATTTGTACTTCGGCAAGTATAAGTTTATCTGTGCATGTCTTAAGTATCCGCTCAAGTACCGACAGAGACATATCAACTTTATTGATGGGTATATAACAAAGAGATAATAGAAACTGGGCTTTAAAGTATTGAAAAGAAATGGCCGGAATCTTGTGCAGCAGACCGATCGCCTCGCCGTATCTTTCACTCCTGAAGTAAAGTTTAGCTCCAGTATACAGAACAGCCGTATGTAAAGGGCTGCTTTTATACCTGCTGTCAAAGATCGTCAGCAGGCTGTCCCCAAGTGGTTCATTCCCTTCCTTGTAGGCAAACTCTAAAAGCCGAAAAGCAGCGGCGGCTGCAAGTTGGCTTTCACCTCTGTCTAAAACTGTCCGATAATGCCGTATTGCATGTTGAGAGCAGTTCATTTTCCTGTAGCATTCCGCCAGCATCAAATTTGCAAAGTCCTCACGTCCGTCGGGTAAATGCAATGCTACAAGCTGTTCTAGACGCAGAGAAGCGCCGCGAAAATTCCCCGCGGAGTAATCTTCTATTGCTTTTTTCAGCTCCTCCGGAGTTGCCGCCAGAGGTGACTTTAGATCAATTACCTCTTCTCCAAGAACATCTTCCATTATCCAATCGACTTCAGACGGCTGAGCGAACGCACAGAAAATAAAACATAAGAGTGCAAAGCTCATCTGATTAACTGCTTTCATTTGCAACACCGAAAACCCGTTACAATGTTGGCCTCAGAAGCATTTCCGATAGATTTCACTTCACAATGCGCACTCTGACCGTCGGAATATGCCCCTCCCATCATAACCGGATAAGGACCGTCGCCGGAATCAACCCATTCCCAAAGATTACCAACCATATCAAACAGCCCGAACCCGCCCCCGCAATCCGAAAATTTCCCGGACTTTTGGGCTTTGGTGTGGGAATCCGTGCATTTGCCTTTTTTATATTGCCGCCCATAAGGATACCGAAATTGCCTGCCTGATTTACAAGCATATTCCCATTCATAAGCCGTGCAAAGACGTTTACCTTCCTTTCTACATTGCATTTTCGCTTCTACCCAGCTAACCCGGTTTTGCGGAATTTTACCTCTTATGTTCGGCCATTCATAAATATCAATACAAAAAGATCTATCCCCTTCTCCGGGTATCGACCTCATTCCTGGAGGGCATTTATCCAAAACGTAAACTTCTTTACTTATAGACGATCCGCGGCCCAGCGGATCCGTTACGTGGAGAGTGACCATGTATCTCCCGGGAGTGTCGTATGCATGGTCTATCCGCGAAATACTCTCCTTTACCGAATCAATTATGCCGTCGGAGTCAAAATCCCAGCTGTATGTTAACTCTTCGAGTCGATTTTCCCTGTCAAATGTCTCTCCAGCATCTAAACGTATCGGTTTTCCAAGACTGACGGTGTCCTTTTCAGCCTTGAATCGAGGAATCGGCGGCAAATCAATCTTGTAGACAAATGTGTCAGGATCACCCCGAAACCCCGATACATCCATCACGAATGCAATGATTGTATCCGAACGAGTCACTGTGAGAGGTTTAGAATAAACGGCAGAATTCAAATCCGGTGACTTTCCGTGCCGCTCGTAATAGATTTGTGAGTTATCATCATATGTGTTTAAACGTACCGAAAGAATTCGATCGTATACCTTTTGAGATCCCGCCGGGAGGTTTGGTATTACGCGAGGTTTTGCAACATCCAGCACGGAAACCATACTCTGGTTTCCAGCCTGATCTTCAGCATAAAACGCAAGTTTAGTCTCGGTACTTCGTTTTATACTGATACGATCGTGTGACATCGTGAACTTGTTGCCGGCCACACGCGTGGTGGGGCTGAACAAAGGACTACTTCCATCCAACGTATAGTATATTACTGCATTTTCATTACATTTGAAAAATACCGTGATGGAATCATTTCTGCCCTTGCGCATCGAAACATTTACCCGTGGAGCCGTCCAGTCCAGTAGAAATTCATTTCTTCGAACAGGACTCCTCATCCCCTGAGCATTGCTTGCATAATATTCTATTACATGAACCCCTTCGGATTTAAGTACTAGAGGATTGTTTCTGGAATGGAATATGGAATCGGGCAAAATACGCATGTATACAGTTGAGGGCATATTAGTGGTAAACTTTATCGGCACTTCCGCGTTGAATACACCACCTTCCGGATACATGCTGACCATGGGACTGATCAACTCATCCATCCGGTACATTTCGGACACATTTCCGGCACTATCCTTTGCAAAGTATCTCAGGGAAGTACCGTTTCTTAATGCTATCGGTCTGTTGTACACGGATGAGTTTAAATCTGGTTTTTTATTTCCCGTTTCATAGTAAATGACCGCAGGTTCATTCGTTTTTAGTGTTACATAAAAAAGATCGCTACCCAAATTTCCTTCAACACGAGCTTTTACAGAAGGGGGTGTATCATCGATTACAAACAGGCAACTGTCTTCTTTTGAATGATTATCGGCTATATCAACAGCAATGAAACGGACCTTGGTAACACCTTTTCTGGAAACTAAAATGCTGTCCTGATATAACATGGAGCGTTCATTTGCAGGGGATCCATCCAGCGAGTAAAAGACTTTTGCATCCTCGGATGTTCTAAATCGCAACGCGAAAGGTTTATTGTATGTGCCCGATGGAGTTGAAGGCCATAAAAGGGGCGGTATTGTATCGTAGGCATGCTGCCAGACGAATAAATCCGACATGTTACCTGCACTGTCCCTGGCCATTGCCTTAATATAACCCTTTCCTTCACGAGCGATCTGAATAGCCCCCCTGTAAATTCTTTCGGGGCCAAGGGAAGCATTCTCGGAACGGGCGAAACGGATTTGAGCCGGCTCGGAGGAAAACAGTTTTAGTGTGTCATAATCGGTTCCCCGTACATGTTCGTGACGAAGCCGTGGCGTTGTGGTATCAATAACATAGGTCGCTTTTTTGATATCACTTTCCAATCCGGTATTGTTTACAGTAAAGTATCGTATGAGTGATATACCGGCAGGAAGTAAAACCGGTTCACTATACTCCGTAAACCATTTCGGAGGCGCGGTGGGATCAAGCGTGTAAAAAAGGCGTGCGCCCGGAGGATATACGAAACTTACCGATAGAGAAGGGTCATTGTATACGCCCGGTTTCGGCTCACAAGCGATAGAGATGCGCGATGTGTCTATTGTATATCTCAGCGGCCCGATTCTGGAAGTATTTCCCGCTGAATCCGTCGCGCTGATGTATCCGGAAAAAGTATTTTCGACATGAAAGGTATCGGCGATTTGCTTGATATCATTTGACGCAGTGTCCGTTTGCAAATAGTACTTACAATGTTCGTTGGTGGAAATTCGTATCGTAATCTCATCACTATACATACCCGGAGGAGGCTCAATGGAAATGACAGGTGCCGAATTATCTAAAACATATGTCATTGAGTCAAGAGCCGAAGAATTTCCGATTTCATCTTCCGCGTAAAAGAAAATCCGATGTTTGCCGGGCTTCAATATTGTAAATGGTTTATTATATGTTCGTAAATATTTGGAAGAATTATAGCCAATGAACGATTTCCCGGGTTCATTCATTTTAAGAGTAATATGGAACATCTCACGATGATACTTCTCCCGCGGCGAAATAGTTACTAAAGGAGCAACCGTATCCAGCCATACCGGTAAGCTATCGGTTTCAGAGAACCCGAAAGTTACCATACAGAGGAGCAGTAACTGAAACCCTTTTTGTTTCACCGCTGAGCCTCCGACAATAGTGATTCGATTTGTTTCTTCATTTCTCTTTGAGTTGCCTTCTCAAGTGCCTTTCGCCAGTGTTCTATGGCCAAAGACCGGTAGTTGCGAAAATCCATATACAGATGACCGATTATAATCTCCGGCTCCGCATGAACCGGATTTATTTGCGCCGCTTGTTTCAGGTAAAATATCGCCCGATCCGCATCGTCGCATGTCCTCTTAAAACGCATGCAATCGTATATGCTTTTCCCCAAGCCCAAATATGCCTCGTATGACTCACTGAATTCCGGAGCCGAAATCAATCTCCTGTATTCCTCAACAGCAACCTCATACCATCCCATTTCATACCATACGGACGGCAGGAGTAGTTTAAATTTCCGATCATTGGGAAAATACGACAGGTATTTTTCTATCATCTCTACAGCCTCCTCGTAACGCTTTTGGCTCTGAAAAAGCGCGATACATTCCAGATAGGCCGATCGGTTACGGGGTTCCAAATCGAGGAGGTGTTTATATATCTGTTCGGCACGTTCGTTTTTATTTAAACGTTGACATATCGAGGCCTGCAGCTTAAGAACATTGATACTGTTTGGATCAAGGCGCAGGACCTCTTCAAAACAGTCGAATGCCTGAGAATACTTTCCAATGGACAAAAAGGCTTTACCCATGTTGTACATCACCGTTTTGTCTACACCACCGATCTTGCCCGCCTTGCGATAAGTCTTTATAGCTTTTTTTGTATCTCCGCCGAGTAACAACCGGTTTGCCTTGTTGTTAAGGGCTGCACGTTTTGTGGAAGGATAGTCGGAAGTCATTTTAAACATGCGCGAAGCAAGTTCTTTTCTGCCGGTATGCCAGTAAATCACTCCCAGGTTTACCGAAAGCTCACTGAGCCGGGGATTCTTTTCACGAGCACGCATAAGCAGCTGCTCGGCTTGTTCGTACCATTCAAGGTAAAAGTATGTTTGAGCCAAATTTGTCAGAATGTATTCATTATCCGGCTCCATATCAAGCGCGGCTTGCAGCACCTCACAAGATTCCATTAGCTGTCCCGCGCCACGATACGCAGCCCCCAGAAATGCATAAAAGCGCAGATGGGTAGGCCGGGCCTCTGCAAGCCGACTGAATACTTCAGCAGCCATACCATGTTGACCTGCAGTCATGTATGCCTTTCCAAGAGCAAACTCGGTCTCGTGATCCATCGGACCGGCTGCAACCGCCCGAGTCAAAAAAGAGATGCCCCGCTGAAAAGCCCCGTCATCGATATAAGAAAGTCCCATAGCTTTCAGCCCCTCGGCGCTGCGACTGAGTATACCGGCGTTCTTCCCAATGATTTTTCTTGCTTGTGACGGGTGGTTTGATACCAGATATCCTGCAAAACCGGCCGTGAACAGTAAAGACCCGGACGATTTGCGAACCGCATTCTCATAAGCCCAAAACGCATCAACGGATTTGCGGGCATGTTCGTAAATCACACCGCTTCGAAAATAGGCGGGAGCAAATGTTTTGTCTAAATCAATCGCATGCATATAGGCCGCAAGTGCCTTCTCATTATTTCCCCGCAACTCGTATCCGTAACCGGCAGCATATGTTGCGTAAGCCTGAAAGTTTTTCACCTCAAGTTGCCTGACAATCATATGTAAACTTTTTTCACCGGCTAGATCATAATCCTCTAAAACCGTCGCGATCAGTCTCGCAAACAAAACTATGTGTTCCGAAATCTTATGGCGGCTCTCATACACTCGGCTCTCGAAGACCCGGTTATTGTATTTCACGATTTTCAAAGCAACATGTACACTATCGCCCATAACGGCGCATTCACCACCAACGGCAATATCCCATTCCCATCTTTGCACATGTTCTTTTAGTAAACTGTCCTCCCATTCACTGCCGTATAATTTATCAACTGAAGACAGGAAAACCGGATCCCATATCTGAGCATCCGGACAATCATATAGAGTCCTGAAGAAAAGATCAGGTGAAGAATAACTTAGCCAGATAGAAAGAGAATCGGATGTTTTTGCCTGAAGAGGAAATACGGCTATACGACTGCGTGAGAATACGGAAACAACACAAAAGAGTATATAAAGGATAAAAATTATCTGTCTCATGTTTCTACTCACGTAAACTAACAAGCGGACAGGTAAAGCTCTTATGAATGAAAACCGATTCGAGCAAGTAGGGTGTCAACGAAAATGTTCGAATGGGCCGGATATGCGGACAAACCTATCCGGTGTTTCCTCCTTTAGAAAGGAAAACCAATCGCATTATCGATTGAAAATATGGATTTAAATCCAAAAGCGAGATTCGCCTGGCTCGGTACCTTCACATTTCTGCCCGGACATTCTCAATCTAAAATCAAGAATACCATTAAAATGCTTGAAATACAAGAGGATAGAGACAGAATCCACCAAAAGAAGGAAAGTTGAAGAATTTATTCTCTATTTGATCGCCGCGGTACCCGCAAAAACTGGATACAACCATTGCATGATTAGTCCTGTGATGACCGGTACTGCCAGATTGTCGTTGATAACAAAATGCGGCGCTATTTTCATGGGCCATAATTCAAGCACTGTAACCGACAGTGAAGTAATCAGGGCAAGGGCAAGGGGAATTTGCCCGTCCCATTGCTGCAACAGCAGGGGCAAATGAGGAAACACGAATACAAACAAGAGCATGCAGAGGAAAAAGCAGGCCAGAGATCCCTCCAGCGACTTTTTTCCGATTTTTATCCTTCCTACGGCAAGACCGACTAACGCTGCAACCGCATCACCCAGAATAAACATAAAGAGGGTCATGAAGGCAATGTGAGGTGAACGATAGAATACTACAGAGCATATAAAAGCCGCTCCGATAATATATGTAGAGCCGGTGGTTTTACGGGTCTCTTCCTCCCGCAGCATATGACCGAAAGAAGCATGGAAAATCTTTTGTACCTTGGGATGACGCATGCGAAGCCATTCAATCACAAGCGAACCTATCAATAAAATCAACAGTATAACCGGAGCTGCCCAGTAAGAGATCGAAGGTATTTGGGGAAGATAAAAGATTCCCGCAGGCATCAGAAGTGCAAAAAGGTGCAATAATTTCCGGTTGATTTCTTCTCTTGTTAAAGCCATGCCCCGTCTCCAAATTCTGGTAAGCAGCTGTATTTATCGTTTTCGCTCATTTCAGACTCTACAAATTACATTCTTATTAGGGTAAAATTCAACGAAAACCGCATCATTGGGGAATTTTTAGCTGATAATCCCAATTACGGTAGGTATATGAGGAGTAGGTCGGCTCGATTCTCAGCAAAATATCTCCTTTAATGCCTTTTGAATAAAATGGAGTTTTACGTGGCCCGGGATGAACCATTCTTCGTTTCATGAGAAAAGTTGTATCCGAGCCGGCGATACTCATTAAGGAGACATAGCTGTATTCCGTTAACTCGGTTTCGATTAAATAATCCGTCCTCTTACCCTCATGAGGGTGGATATTATAACTTTGAATATCGGTACCTATCCAGAAATACTGAGCCCCCTTTTCCTCCGCCACAAACGTCTGGCCGTACCTTTTCCATATTGCTATTCCTCTTGGCTCAATAAACTGCCCCTTTTCCTTGCCCTTGCTTCCATATGCATCAAGGAAATTCAAATCATGATCATATTTGAGGATCTTATGTTTATCTTTTATCGTGACCCACAAGTTATGATAGTAATCGGTCGCGGCGTAACAGGCTTTGTGATCTTTTTTGAGATCCCTTTTTACGACTACCGATCCGTCCAGATTCAGTTTCCAGATCCTGGTACCGTTTTTATCCGCGCAAAAGATTGCTTTCTCCTCGTCAAAATAACTCCATTGATTTCTTCCATCCGCAACCGCCAGGGCCTCAGGCCCCTCAACAAAGCCCGGATCGATATATCTTTTCACCTTCCCGTTTTCATCGAACACTACAATACGATTATTACCGGCATCCGACACGTAAATAAGCCCTGCCTCATCAAGGCCGACCTGCTCAGGCTTTGAAAGAATCGAATCCCCAATCGTTTTGACCCATTCTACTCTTTTCAGGGGATTAAATAGATGAACGAGTCTGTTATTGCCTGAGTCCACCACATATACATTACCCTCAGGATCGCAGGCCACTCCTTTTGGTGTGTTGAATTCCCCCTCACCGCTCCCTTTCTTTCCGTATATGGCTATCCCCCACATCGATGTATTATAGATGATTTCGTGTCGCCCCGAATTTACACCATAGACAACCACTTCATCGTCGTCGCCCTCCTTGGTGGTATCATCCCTGGCTGTCATCTTTGCGGTTGCAAGTCCCTGAGGATCATCAAAGAAGGTTCTGGGCCCCACAAACATGAAGAGGTGTTTGGGGGTAGCTTTGGTAATGCCGTATGAATGACGATATGGAGGAGGTACGAGAGACTCCCCATACACCGCGTGGCAGATAATGACCATGATAGTGATGCAAACGGCCAAAAGCTTTTTTTCCGAATCATTTCTTCTAATCATTGTTCCCTCTGCTTCATCTATGAGCCGCGACATATTATTTTACAAAGTTTATACTACAGTTGCCGGGAGTACTTTTTCATGAAACCGATTGTTCTGGCGATGGTGATTTGTGATTACTGTTACCGCGACGTCCATACGGGCAAATATGTGTTGGCCGGTACGTTTAACTCAATTAACAGCCAATCTTTTCCTGCAAAACACGGTAATTGTGCGTTATATGTTGCACTTACCGACGTCGCGGCCGCAGGTTCACTGCAGCTGTCCTTCAGCAAGGAAGAGGGCGGTTTCTCGATGAAACTACCGCCATGGGAGGTTAAGGCTCCCGAAAACCGTCGCGCAATAATCGAAATCGGCGGTAATATCAACGGTCTTCCACTCCCCGAAGAAGGATACTATGAATTTACATTATCGTGGAATGAAAATGTGATTTTCTCCCGTAGATTACGTGCGACAAAAGTTGAGTTTCCTCAAAAACCGTCCGATTCGTCGGAAAATCCCTTTGATATTGACGATTCACCTCAGAACTGATTGGAATTTTTTCTATGGATACCGCCTCAATACTTGCCAAAGTCGTTGGAATCATACTCCTTGCCTGGACACTCAGAAGCATCTATAAACATGTAAAAGCCCGTAAAGCGGCCATGAAAGAAAAAAAGGAAGAAGCTCAATCTCTTACCGAGCAGATACTTAACAACATCCTTTTATACCTGTGGCTGGCGTTCATGCTTGTCTTCTCTACCGGCATGATCTTTAACAATTAGGATGTTAAACGATTTCGAAATCAAGCTCCAGACATTCTAAGGCGGCGCAAAAATCCTCAGGTAACGGAGCCCGCAAAAACAGCTCCTTCTCGGTTACCGGATGAACTAATTTCAACGAATATGCATGCAATGCCTGCCTGGAAAAACACTTGAGCACCTTATATGCGACCGGACGCTGCAGCGGCTCCAGCAGCTGAACCTGTTCACGTCCTCCACCATATGAAACATCACCGAGAATCGGAAATCCCGCGTGACGGCAGTGCACTCGAATCTGGTGAGTACGACCGGTATGCAGACGAAATCGCAATACCGAAACCCCGCTGGTGAAATGAAGTAGCTCATACCCGGTTTGAGCACTTTTCCCGCCCCGATGAACGGTCCTTAGCACAGGATTAGAACGACTCCTGGCGATTGGGGCATCGATTAAGTCGTGCTGGGAAGGACGGGCTCCCACGCAGATGCCTATGTAATGTTTATCGATGAGTCGCCGACAGAAAAGATCGGCCAGGGCAGCGTGAATACAATCATTTTTCGCGACAAGCAGCAGCCCGGAGGTATCTTTATCCAGGCGGTGTACGATACCGGGACGATCCTCCTGGAATCCACTGGAAAGCTCATCGCTGCCGGCAAGAAGAGCATTGACCAATGTTCCGCTCCAATTACCACTTCCCGGATGTACTACCATTCCGGCAGGTTTGTTTACGGCCAGCAACCACTCATCTTCATAGATGACATCCAGAGGAATATCTTCGGCAATAAGCGTCTTTTGAGCTTTTGATCCCAGCTCTGAGCCCGCGACAGTTATCCTGTCACCGGCTTTTACCGCGACTCTTTTCTTTGCAATTTTACCGTTAAGCCTTATTAACCCCTCGGAGATGCATCTTTGTATATGAGCACGAGAAAAGCATGTGTACCGCCCCGCTATGAAACTATCCAGACGTTGGCCGTTTGCCGCTTCAGGAACCTGCAATATGTCTTCGGTACTTGAGCCGGAATTCATGCATTTCTCAGGAGACATCGGCTTGAGATGAATTTGTTTGGGACTCATCAACCTTACTGGATTTGCGGCTAAGCTCCTCGCGGATGAATTCCACAAGTACCAGACCGACACCGATCGTAATGAAAATATCAGCGATATTGAAAATAGGCCACGGATTGAAAGGCCATACATTTAAATCGACTTTAATGAAGTCGACGACTCCCTGATCCGGATGAATTACACGATCAAACAGGTTGCCTAAAGCACCGGGCATGATCAGTGCGATACCCCAGTACACAAAGTTGCTCTCGTTTTTAAGATGATGATAATAGATAAGAAGCAGAACAATTGCCACGGATGAAAACACATAAAAGAAAAGATTAACCGGGATTCCGGGGATCAGATCACGTGGGTTCAAACCAAATAATGCACCTTTGTTGAATACAAAAAACCACTCCAGGTAAGGATGAATCACCGGGATAGTACTGCCCAACGACATGTTTTGCATAACCAAATACTTCGTGTACCAATCCACGAAGAAACCAACCAGTGTTACAACAACAAAAAATATCCACTTATTTTTCTCTTTCACAAACATTTCCACTCCGATTCATCCGCCCACGGTGATACGATAGTATACCTTCTTCCCCGACACTCCGAAATGGTATACGACAATATAAGCTATAAACCATTGCAGCCTTAACGCGTAAAGGTATATTTAAATGAACAATAACAGTAATGATCCTGGTTAATATGGTAAAAGCTCACGCCTACTTCAAGATTATTCGGCCCGGCAACGCATTTATGACAGCAGTTGCTGTATTTCTTGGTTGGTGGCTGACTGAATCTCCAATCACCGCAAGTGAATTATTACTTTCAATGATCGCGGCCATATGCTCATTAAGTTACGGCAATGTTATTAACGATATTGCGGATATTAATACCGATCGTATCAATCATCCGGGCAGACCGCTTCCAAGCGGAGCGATTTCCAGCAGAGAAGCAAAAATTTTCGCCTTTATTCTCTCGGCGCTCGGATTAGCCGCGGGCTTTACCGTATCACTGACTTACGGTTTTGCGACCGCCGTTCCCCAAATCCTGCTGTCCTTTTACGCCTGGAAACTTAAATCGACTCCTTTGGCCGGCAACCTGCTTGTCAGCATCCTGGTTGCATACGCCCTTATTTACGGCGGATTGGCTTCCCAAAACATCGGCAGGCTTTGGGGAGGAGCTGTTTTGGCGTTTCTGGTAAACATGTGCAGAGAAATAATCAAAGACCTTCAGGACCTCCGAGGAGACAAGGACACCGGGATCCATACTACAGCAGCTCTCCCCGACTATCTGATTGACACATTTATCATAATAATCTCGGTTCTGTATATTTTTGCTGTATGGTTACCGTTTTTCTCAGGCTTTGGGACAGTATACCTGATTATTGCCTTGTCCACAACAATTCCGATACACTCCTGGTGGTTAACCCTTTTCTTCTCCAAGAACAGGGCAAGTAAATTCGGCCGGATATCCGCCCTGATCAAAATTGAGCTTTTAGCCGGTTTATTTGCCCTGACGCTAGACCATTTTCTACAGGGAAACTCACCTATCAGCTGATCGGCAACCCGAATCTTTACTGCCAAAGAGGTCTATTTTCTGTAAACCCCAATTTTTGCCGGTTCACAAAATTTTCGTTTCATGCAAAGCGAGCATAAAACCACACGCGGCTCCTTCTAGGCCACTCGGAAACCATACCCCTAAAAAAAGACACCCCCTAAAAGAGGGTGCCTTTTACATTTGCCGTTTCTGCTTATAAGCAATTTATTCTTCCGGTTGCTCACCAGCCTGCGGCTCGTTCTCCGAAGCCTGAGCCTGGGAAGGTTGCTCCTCAGACTTTTCTTCCGCGCTCTCCTGCTCAGAAGCTTCTTTGGGTTTGACCGGATGATCGGCGACGTATTTCTCCCACTCGGCTGCTTTGTCTTTGAAGTAGTCCGCGATGCTGAGAACGATCTTTCTACCTTCCAGATCAAACTCGATAACCGTCGCAGGAACCTTATCTCCAACCGCATAAATGTAGGAGGGATGTTTGGTTTCCTGCCCAAGCTGGTTCAACGGAATAAATCCTTCCACCTCATCGGTCAGATTCACTATGAGTCCCCGATCCAGAATACGTGCTACTTCAGCTTCTACCTCGGTTCCAACACCGTACTGTGTCGCAAGTTCGCCCCAGGGATCTTCAGAAAGCTGTTTCAGCCCCAGGCTTATGCGGCGTTTTTCCTCATCGATATCAAGAACCTTAACCTCGACGGTATCGCCCTTCTTCAGTATGTCGCTGGGATGGTTGATCTTGCGAGTCCAGGACATGTCTGAAATATGAATAAGCCCGTCCACGCCTTCCTTGAGTTCAATGAACGCACCGAAAGCGGCAATATTGCGTACTTTTCCGGAAATGATCGTACCGATAGGAAATTCACTCGCTATGTTTTCCCACGGATCCGGCTCAAGCTGTTTAAACCCAAGTGAAATCTTCTGACTGTCTTTATCCACCTTCAGCACAACCGCTTCGACAATGTCGCCTATGCCCACGATTTTGGACGGATGCTTGATATGCTGAGTCCATGACATCTCCGAAATATGGATCAGACCTTCGATACCCTTTTCCAGCTCCATAAAGGCACCGTAATCGGTGATGGAAACGATCTTTCCGCGAACTCGTGCACCCTCGGGGTATTTCTCCTCGATTCCTTTCCAGGGATGCTCGGTAAGCTGTTTAAGACCAAGTGATATGCGTTCCTTGTTTTCGTTGAAATCAAGAACCTTGACCTGAAGCTTTTCACCCAAAGCGACAATTTCAGACGGATGATTAACACGTCCCCAGGACATATCGGTGATATGCAGCAGGCCGTCCACACCTCCAAGATCGATAAACGCACCGAAATCGGTAATGTTCTTGACCGTACCTTCACGAACCTGACCCTTTTCAAGTTCCTTAAGTATCTGCTCACGCATGTGCAGGCGCTGCTCTTCGAGTATAACCCTGCGGGATACCACTATATTACGACGGGTCTTGTTTACCTTAATAACCCTGAATTCATACACATCACCGATAATAGCATCCATATCGGGTACCTGACGAAGGTCGATCTGTGAGCCGGGTAAAAAGGCATCGACACCAAACAGATCAACCACAACACCACCTTTGATGCGGCGAAGCAACCTGCCCTTTACGGTCTTCTGATCCTCGTAGGCCTGATAGATTTCATCCCATACACGCAGAAAATCGGCGCGTGATTTAGATAAGATCACCTGACCTTCACTATCCTCAACTTGCTCGAGAAAAACCTCAACTTCATCACCTTCCTTGAACTCTTCGATGTTTTTAAATTGGGTGACAGGTATCACACCTTCAGATTTAAAATTGACATCGACAAATACTTCCTTATCGGTGATTTTCAGGATACGGCCTTTAACGATTTGACCTTCTTCAATCCCTTCCAGTGATTCCTCGTATGCTTCAAGCATACCCTCGACCTCACCCGGGCGATAGTAACTTTCTTCGAATTCACTTAAATCTACGGGATTTCCCGCCGCATCGGTACCGACTTTTTTATTGTCGTCTACGGTAGCATCTGCCATGGATACTCCTAAACATTTGTTGAGGGTTAAAGGTTTTTATTTATAAATTTAATCATTTATCGGATCATCCTGGTTCAACGAAACAAATCCACATGATATCGCCCTGTCGCATATATATGCAATCTGCTGAACCAGAGTTAAATTAGTCGTATCGAT
>CAZPHU010000048.1:0-27192 GCA_964586285.1 uncultured Fibrobacterota bacterium
ATCACACACCATAACCCTTGGAAACGGGTCTCCCCTTTAGGGGGACAGGGGGCCTGGGAGACGCTGGCCGGACATAAGCCCCGCAAATCATGCAATTCCCTTGCTAAGCTGCAAAAGCCGGCCCCGCTCAAATACCCACTCCCACTCAATCACACACCATAACCCTTGGAAACGGGTCTCCCCTTTAGGGGGACAGGGGGCCTCCACCTCGGCATGGTATATGCATAAAAATAACATCCCTGTCCGGCTATTTCTTTCGAATCATCACGGGGAAAAGAGGAAACAACGGGTTAGGCGGTATATCAAAATGAGAAAAACGATTCCGGTCATAAGTGGTGAGTTTCTCTTAGCGTTTAATGATACCGCGAGGAATAGACCGCCTTCGAATCTGAAAGGATAATTTCATGTCCGACTGGTCACTCGAATACGATTCCTGGGATCCGTCCAGCCAACCCCTGCGGGAGGCGTTGTGTACGCTGGGTAACGGATACATTGCTGCAAGGGGAGCCAACGAGACGGTCAGAGCCGGCGGGGTTCATTATCCCGGCACATATCTGGCCGGGGGATATAATCGTCTGAAATCTGAAATAAGCGGCACCGTCATAGAGAATGAAGATCTGGTGAATTGGCCCAACTGGACACTGCTTACTTTCCGTGCAAACGACGGCCCCTGGTTTTCTATCGATGAGGCGGTTGTTTTATCCTATCATCAGGAGCTTAATCTGGAAGATGGAATTCTGCGCTGTGAGATGACCGTGCGGGATGATGAAAATCATGAGAGCCGTATCATGACCGAACGAATCGTTCACATGGGAAGTTATCATTACGCAGCCCTCCGATGGCAACTTCGCCCACTTAACTGGTCGGGGGCGGTCTCGGTGCGCTCGGCCCTGGACGGCACCGTCATAAACAGCGGAGTGCCCCGATATCGCGAGCTAAACAGTAAGCACCTTCAAACGCTTAGAACCGGCCGAACAGAGGAGGACGGAATCTTTTTGGAAGTGGAGACCACTCAGAGCCATATCCGCATGGCCCAGGCCGCGCGCACTCACGTGTATCAGGATTCCATCAACAAGCCCATCACGCGAAGAACGATCGACAACGATGAGTATATAAGACAGGAGCTGGATTTTAACGTCGATCAGCACGAAAATGTCCAGATCGAAAAAATCGTGGCTATTTATACATCCCGCGACATGGCAATCAGCGAACCGGTCACAGAGGCGTGCACGGCAGTGGGGCATGCCGAGAGATTCGATCGGCTCTGCGATTCCCATCGACGGGCCTGGCATCATATGTGGCACCGATGCGATCTGGCGGTGACCGGAGACAACCGCACTCAGATGCTTGCCAGGCTTCATGCTTTTCATGTAATCCAGACGACATCGATGAACACTATCTATCAGGATATCGGGATACCCTCACGCGGATGGCACGGTGAGGCTTATCGTGGACATATAATGTGGGATGAGTTGTTTGTGTTTCCTTACCTGACTCTTAGAATACCGGTTCTGTCCCGGGAGCTTTTGATGTATAGATATCGACGCTTGCAGCATGCGCGGTGGTCTGCTTTGGAAAATGGTTACAGGGGAGCGATGTTTCCGTGGCAAAGCGGCAGTAACGGGCGGGAGGAGAGTCAGCGCATCCATCTAAATCCCCAGTCGGGCCGGTGGGTTCCCGATACGACATGGCTTCAGCGCCATGTCAACGCGGCTGTTGTCTACAACACCTGGCAGTATTATCAGGCCACGGAGGACAAGGAGTTTTTGTACTATTACGGTGCCGAACTTATCCTGGATATAGCCCAGTTCTGGGCATCGATAATCAAATACAACCCCGATCGTGATCGTTATGAAATTCACGGCGTGGTGGGACCGGATGAGTATCACACGAGTTATCCCGATAAAGAAGAAGCGGGAATAAACAACAATGCCTACACAAACATAATGGCCGCCTGGGTCCTGCTTCGTGCGCGTGATGTTGTCGAGCTGCTGGATGACGACCGGCGAGATGAGCTTCTCGAGATGCTGGATATAGACGGGGAGCAGATCAGACGGTGGGAGGATATCAGCCGGAGGATGTATGTACCGTTTCTTCAGGACGGTGTGATCGCTCAGTTTGAAGGCTACGAAAAACTAAAGGAACTCGACTGGGAACGATACAGGCGCAAGCACGGCGAAAACATGCGCCTCGATCGCATTCTGGAAAGCGAGGGAGATTCGGTCAACCGCTACAAGGCGGGAAAACAGGCGGATGTACTGATGTTGTTTTATCTGTTCTCATCCGAGGAGATAGGTGATTTGCTCGCGCATTTGGGATACTCTTTCGATCACAAAACCATCCCCGCCGCGATCGATTATTACTACTCCCGATCCTCGCACGGATCAACCCTGAGCAGACTTGTTTTCAGCTGGGTTTTGTCCCGATCCGACCGCTCAAATTCATGGCATGTATTTGAAAAGGCACTGGTCAGCGATTTTGAGGATGTTCAGGGGGGAACCACGCCCGAAGGGATTCATCTGGGGGCTATGGCGGGAACGATCGATATGATACAGCGATGTTATCCGGGGCTGGAAGTTAGAAACGATGTGCTGTGGCTTAACCCGGTTTTGCCCCGCAACCTCGATTGTATACATCAAAGAATTCGTTACAGGAGCCACTGGATAAGTATGACTGTCAAGGCCGATTGTCTTTCGATCAACATAGAGGAGGGGTGGGGCAATCCGGTACAAATAGGTATAAGGGGGGAAGTGCATACGTTTAAACGCAAGGAGACAAAGACATTTTCTCTCAGGGACTGAGTATGTGAAGTGTGCGGGAAATAGCAAATTGCTAAGCTTATATGCAATACCGCGAATTGATATTTGAAAGGGAGGGAAGTAATGAAAATATCGATATTTGAGATCGAACAGTGGCAGAGGGAGGCGTTTAAGCCTCTGGAAAAGGACCACGATGTAACCTATACCCAAAAGCCTTTGATCTCCGAGACTGTTGGGGAGCATGGCGAAGCCGAAATCGTTTCCACTTTTATTTACTCCAAGGTAGACCGGGAGGTGCTGTCCGGGCTTCCCAATCTCAAGCTTATCGCTACACGCTCGACCGGATTCGACCACGTAGACTGGGAGTATTGCAACGAACACGATATCCGAATCGCCAACGTCCCTACCTACGGGAAAAACACCGTTGCCGAGCACGCGTTTGCACTTCTTCTGGCGCTTAGTCACAGAATCGTTGACGGAGTATCCAAAACCCGAGGCGGTGAATTTTCTCCCGAGGGGCTTCGCGGGTTCGATCTGATGGACAAGACGCTTGGAGTAATAGGAACCGGTGATATTGGGGAGCATGCGATACAGATCGCCAACGGTTTCGGCATGCGGGTGCTTGCGTTTGACGTAAAGCCCAGGGAGCAGCTCCTAAATCGCTTGTCCTTTGAGTACGCCGATATGGACACAGTTCTGAGCCGATCGGATATAATCACCGTGCATGTGCCGGCCAACCCAAAAACCAAAGACCTGATATCGGAGGAGCAGTTCGAAAAAATGAAGGACGGCGTGGTGCTTATCAATACCTCGCGTGGTTCGGTGGTAAACATACAGGCGCTCTCGCGGGCGCTTGAGAAGAAGAAAGTTGCCGCGGCCGGTCTGGATGTCCTTCCGGAAGAAAAAACCATACGTGAAGAAAAACAGGTCCTTAAAAAGGTTTATGAGCAGGATGACGAAAGCACCATCAAAAGGCTCTTGGCGGATAACGTACTGTTAAAGATGGATAACGTGATAATAACCCCCCACACCGCTTTCAACACGACGGAGGCAGTACAAAGAATCCTTTCCACGACGTACGACAACATAAACTCGTTTGCAAAGGGCGAAAAGAAAAACATTGTAAACGAGGAAAAATTGGCACATGCCTGATTGTTCCCCTGTGGGGACGCACAGTCGTGCGTCCCCACCACCGTGAGTGGATCCCGGCCCGGCCTCGAATCCACTTTAAAGCATAGAATAACAGGGAGTTACGATGCAAGGTTCGAAAAAAGACGGCGGGCGTGATCATGACGGAGGGAGACGGTCAGGTAATTCAAAGAAACAGGCGCAAAATCATTCCAGCTCATCATCCAGTCAAAACCACCAGGGACATCACGGCAAGATGGTGGCCGATTTTAGACGGCGATTTTGGATTTCCCTGATTATTACCTTTCCCATACTGGCGCTCTCCCCACTTATCCAAAGCTTTCTGGGTATAGAGGGCGTTTTGGACTTTGCGGGTGACAGCTGGGTTCTATTCGCTTTTTCCACTGTTGTGTTCTTCTACGGGGGCAAACCCTTCTACAGCGGTTTGTTCGAAGAGCTGCGAGCAAAAAGCCCCGGAATGATGACCCTGATTGGCCTGGCCATAAGCGTTGCTTATTTCTACAGTGCCGCCGTTACATTCGGATTGTCCGGAAAGGTTTTTTACTGGGAGCTGGCAACGCTTATCGTAGTGATGCTTCTTGGGCACTGGATCGAGATGCGCTCGATCATGGGAGCCTCCATGGCGGTGGAGTCGCTGGTTAAACTGATGCCCTCCGAGGCCCATCGTTTAAAAGAAACGGGAGAGATTGAGGATGTGCCGATAAATCAGCTCGCCAAATCGGACCGGGTGCTGATCAAACCGGGTGAAAAAATCCCGGTCGACGGCACGATCATCGGGGGAGAAACATCGGTAAACGAATCCATGCTCACCGGTGAATCCAAACCGGTACACAAGGGGGAGGGCCAAAAAGTGGTAGGCGGGTCGATCAACGGCGAAGGATCGATACGGGTGAGGGTGGAAAAGACCGGAGAGGAGAGCTACCTGTCGCAGGTCATATCCATGGTGCGAAGTGCGCAGCAGGGAAAGAGCCGCACCCAGAATCTGGCCGATAAGGCCGCTGCCTGGCTTACCGCCGTCGCCTTGACCGCCGGAATCGCTACATTGACCGTCTGGCTGACAATCATGGGCAGAGACTTTGTGTTCGCGCTGGAAAGAAGTGTCACCGTGATGGTGATTACCTGTCCGCATGCCCTTGGGTTGGCCATACCGCTTGTTGTAGCCGTTTCGACCTCGCTTTCGGCCAAAAACGGATTGCTCTTGAGGCAGCGAAGCGCTTTTGAGCAAGCCCGCCGCATTCAGGCGGTTATCTTCGACAAGACCGGTACACTCACCAAGGGCAGTTTCGGCGTGGTGGATTCGGTTGTCCTGGATGAAGCTTGGGACGAGAGGCGAATCCTTTCCCATGCCGCCGCCGTGGAAAGCAACTCGGAGCACCCGATTGCAAAGGGGATCGTGGAGCATGTTAAGGATTACCCGTCCGTAAGCGATTTTAAGGCGATTACAGGTCGGGGGGCGAGTGGGATCGTACAGGGAAAAGAGGTGAAGGTCGTTGGCCCGGGATACATGAAGGAGAAGGGCATATCGGTCGATGAAAAAAAGATCGCCGGATTGATGGAAGGGGGAAAGACGGTTGTTTTTGTGATAGTCGAGCAGCAGGTGGTAGGCGCAGTAGCGCTGGCGGATATGGTTCGAGCGGATAGCAAGGAGGCGATTGCCCGGCTTAAGGACATGGGTATACGAACAATGATGGTGACCGGAGATAACAGGGATGTGGCCGGTTCGGTTGCAAAGCAACTTGGTTTGGATGAGTACTTCGCGGGTATTCTACCGGAGAAAAAGGTGGAGAAAATCAAAGAGGTTCAGGACAGGGGGATTGTCACCGCGATGGTGGGGGATGGAATAAACGATGCTCCGGCGCTTGCGCAAGCTCACATAGGAATCGCCATAGGCGCGGGAACTGATGTCGCTGCGGAAACCGCGGATGTCATTATGGTGCGAAGTAACCCCATGGATGTCGTGTCGGTTATTTCACTTTCAAAGGCATCGTATCGCAAGATGCTTCAAAACCTTGCCTGGGCAACCGGCTACAATGTGGTTGCCATTCCTCTTGCCGCCGGCGTTCTTTACGATTGGGGCATATTGCTTAGCCCCGCGGCCGGGGCGATACTGATGTCGGCCAGTACGGTTATTGTCGCTATCAACGCCCGTTTTCTGAAGGTGTAGACTAAATCCCTCGCCGATCACCAGGATTTTAAATCGTGGTAATTGTTTTTTTGTCGGCTGCTGAACAGTTGTGAATCGACAGCGACAGCGGTCGTCACAAAATCATAAATCGTCAACTTTTTGGTAAAGATATTGCAGGCTATTAGATAAGTCACATGAATCACAGATCACAAATAAAGACCAATTTCCCGTACTGGGAATGGTAGTGAATGAATTAAAAGGAGGTACTTATGTGGCAGGCAATCATTGCTTTATTGGTAGGGTTTTGGGCCATATTTTCGGGATTCTATGAGACCCTTATCGTGCCGTCCAATTTCATTATATCGGGAATTGTTCTTGCCGTTTTCGGTTTCTTCAATTTCCGTACCTGGCAGGGGTATATCAACGGGTTCGCGGGGGTATGGTTTTTCATAAGCGGCTTTATCCCTCAGCTTCAAACCCCTCAGAACCTATTCATCGTGGGAATCATCGTAGCCGCGGTCTCGGCATGGGAGCTGTTAACTATAGGCAGCGCTCGTCAACAACCTACACCGCAGCATTAACGTGATTGTTCAGGGGGATTTACGGTAAATCCCCCATCACCCCACCCCATCCCAAAGATCTTTCCACTCATTGGACAAACAGCTCCCAAAATCACGCCCCGCGCCGCCCATCGCAAGTTTAACCCCGTGAAAGATCCCACCGATAAGCTTCTGTGCCTCCTCGGCAGAGGCGGGCTGTTCATCTATCAGAATCGTATTCATTACTTCGCCTGAACCTTGGGGCTGCGTATCGTTAAATAAACGAGCCTCAAGAGAAACCCTGTATTCCTCGGGTAAGAAAGGAAACAACATCTCTTTTGCGGCTGAAGGAAGAGACGCAATCATTGCTTCCAAAACGGTCTTGGCCGTCTCATCGATACAATCCCGATCGGTGAGTCCGGTGTAATTTTCAACTTCCGCCAAAAATGATTCACGGGCAAGGCTTTGAAGCTCGAAGTGATAGAGTGATTCTATCCAGATCTCCCTTAAAGACCGAGGCAAACATTGGCGAACCGCATATGAAACCGATGGTGAGGTTAGTTCAATGATGCCGGCGCAAACCGCACGACAAATTCGTAGTGCCTGGGCCGTATCATGAAGAGAACTCTCTCGCATGATATTTCTCAACATATCATTTCTATTCTCAAGTTCGGAAAAATCATTCATTTGCTCATGGGTTTGATGCCTGGGTACCGATGCCAAACGCCGCACACTCTCAGGCAGGGACGACAGCAGCAAATCCTCCACCCGGGCAGAGAGGAAGAGTCGGGAAAAGTAAAAGAAGGCGGCCGTTGCGATTTCAGTCCGCTCCTGATCTTCACAGTCTGCTCTATGGGCTACTTTCCTGATGAATTCATCCCGGATATCAGGGGAGCTTTTTTTGGTATACATACATACCTTTCGGATGTTTTGAATGCGTGTATACAAATTCGATACCATCGATTTTTTATTTATGGGCAAAATAGAAAGTCAGGGGCGATAACCTATCGATATCCCAAGCTCTTCAAGTGTTTTGAGCTCTGATTGTGAAGAAATACGATAATCCAGATTGCCCTTATCCATGAATAGAGGATCTATATCGTCGATATACTCCGGAATCTGGTCAATAACCACACGGATGGATCGATCGAGATTTCCGAAAATAACCGTAGCGCCAAGGGTGAAAAGGTGTTCGGAAGAAAACGGCGAATCGTAGACGATCCCGTCCTTATTAAAGCTTAGGATACTGTTGTTAATCTGAAGGGTAATCTCGGGACCTCGCAGGAAAAGCCCCTGCCCTCCATTGTCCGAAATGGTGGTGTTCGTAACGTAGAGATTGGTCGCGGCAATAATCTCGATTCCCGAAAGATGGTTCTGCGCTATCAGGGAGTTATGAATATGAACATAGTTGTCATTTTGCTGATCCGACGAGGCGAAAATTCCGCATCCTACATTACCGGTAATACGGCAATTGATGATACGAACGTCCGAATCGATGATATTGAGGCCGTTTCCGGCATTCTGTTCGAAATGGCATTTGTCGAATACAATCGGACCGGATTCATTTTCCAGCCGGATTCCGTCCAGGCCCGATTCCCGAAAGACGATATTTCTGAAAATGAAATGTCTGTTGTCGCTGAGGATGATTTCAGGCCGGATAAAAATTGTACTCATATCGGGTTGACCCTGAATTATGATAGGTTCTTTATCCGTACCGGAGCTGTCGGTTTGAAGAAAGGGGGTAAAGGAGCCGCCTGCGATTACGAATATGTCTCCAGGGCCGGCTAAGCTGAATTCGCGCCGTAAAGAATCGACATTCGTGATCGGATCATATCTCTGAAACTTTTTTTTGTACCCAATATCTTCGTTATAATCGAAAATCTCGGCGTTTTCGGTGATGATCAGTTGGTTGTAGGGATGGATTTGTTGGTCGTTTTCAGTCATGACCATAACCCTTAGAGAGTCGATTTTATCGATTCCGTCGGAGGTACGGATTATAAGCGAATCAAAGAATAAAAGAACCGAATCGCGTAAGCCGGGCGAAAAAACGGTGTCCGGAGCAAATGCCGCATTGATCGAATCTATGGTGGAGGCGAATCGAGCCCGCGTCAGCTGCGTACGTTCAAGAAAGCCCTGCAAAGGAATCGTATCACTTTTGATGCAAAGATGGAACAGGGTGTCCAAAGAGCTTTTGAGGCGCAGGCTGTCAGGGAAGAATACGGTATCGTTGTACCTCTGAGTATAGGTGTTTTGGTTTCTGATGGTGTCGTTGTATCGACGAATGGAATCATTTACTCGCCGAAGAGAATCAAGAGCGGTGAAATCAGTGCTGAGTAATAAAAACGTGCTTTCGATTTGAGCAATATTCGGAGCATATTCTATTTTAACGGAATCAAAATGCGAGAGGGTAGAATCCCGAATCTCTCCGACAGCCGGATTTTTAACACCGCGGTCGGGAGAGAAATTAAGGGGGTCAAAGGGATTATCTCTTTCGATACAATTCGAAATGATAATCAAGAAGAACGGAAGAATATATACGCCGAGTGCAATTCGATGCATTTTCTCACTTCGATTTCTGAAAAGTGTACTGACTGCCCCCTCTAAGAAAATACGGTAATTCACTCAAGAATGCCGGCAGACTATTTGCTAAACGTTTAAACATAACCGAAAATCTGTGTCTAGTACGAGGTTAAGTATCGGGGAGCTGAAAATAACTACAAGGCGGGATCAAAAAATATTGTACACTTTTTTAGGATTTTATGCGTATAATTACAGTTATGGGGGCGCTTTTTTTAAATAACTCATTTAAAAAAGATTTTTAAGACTTTTGATTCTTTTATCATTATATTACTTCCTGTGATCCTGCTTTGATACTTTCAAAGGTTCATAAAACCTTGATAGTGCATTTGAGAAAAAGAATCGTTCCGAGATCTCAATATTAAGATGCGTTTTTCGTTCGTTTGGTTTTTTGTGATCGCGGCCGTAGTCGGCACCGCTGGGGCTGAATCGACCCGCGATATTCAACTGGAAAAGTCGGTTTATGTTTACATAGACCCTTTTGTAGATACTGTGACTTATGACACGTTTAGCGTTCAATGTCTGCGCTCATTAAACCAGGCTCTTTCTCAAATGCAGCTTTATGCGGTTAAGTTGGATTCTTTCGGGATGAAACTTCCGTTAGCCGGCCGCGGCAGTGTACCGATTTTATATGTGACGGTCGGTGAGAGTGAAGAAAGTTGGCGAAGTGTAGAGCAAGGGGGGGGTGTGGATGAGCGCATGGTGGAGATAATCGTATCAATGCTCGATTCTCCGCAGCCCTCACCCAAGAAAATAGCTCTTGCTGTCGAACATCCCTTGGTAACAATGCTTTGGAGCGAGGGGGACAGTTTCTCCTTTATTTCAATTATGAGTCGCAAAGTCGCAGAAAATCTCAGGACCGGTTTTTTGAGCAGCCTTGTTATCGAAAGTATACCCGCGGATGTGAGAGTCTGGTCAAGTGACGGATTGCAAGGCACGACACCGGTAGAGTGGGTGTTTACGCCCACAAAGGTGCACATAGAAGCCCGGAAAAAAGGCTATCTTCAATACAGTACGAATATCGATATCTTGAATCCGGGCAATCACAGGTTGCACATTCAGCTGACGAAGCGAAGATTTTACCATTCGAAGCTTATCTATGGGGCTTTAGGCTTTGGATTGATGGCGCTGGGAAGTTACGGTGCCTGCACTTATTACTACGATCGGTATCGCTCTTTGGGAGAGGCGGATTTTTATTCTCGGCCCGAGAATTTCTCCGACACTTTCAATCGAGCGAGGCAGTTTGAGAGGGCGGCGGGAGTTTGCCTGGGGGTAGCATCCTGTCTGTTTGCACTGTCTTTTCGGTTTTAAGCGGTAAAGGAAGGGGGTACAAAAAGTGTAAATTTAGAGGCTGAAATCTGAGGTAGACCACTGAAATGCAAAAAAATTGCAACCTAAGAAGAGTAATTATTCGGGAAGAATATGTATTGCAATTGAAACGCTTAAGCAAGCTCAATTGCTAACCAATTTATAACATTATATCATTGAACCCTTCGCAAAATAGTTCGCACTAAGTTTTTTGTTGGGCGTTGCGGGGGCAAGACGCTAGACATGAGGTCTGGGGGGGGAATATGCCAAAGGTGCTTGAGCCAACCACCGAGCTTTTGCAGCAATGCAAAGAGGGGAATCGGGCTGCGTTTAAAGAAATTTTCCAAATGTATAGATCCTATGCGTACAATTTGATTTACAAGATCACAGGGCCGCAGGGGGACCATGAAGACCTTATCCAGGAGGTGTTTTTTCAGATTTACCTTTCGATGAAATCCTTTAAGGGGGATTCTACTTTTAAGACCTGGTTTCATCGAGTGGTTATTCATGTCTGTACGCGCCAGTGGAGATATCAGAATACAGGAAAGAGAATATCTCCAAAAGATACGGTCAGTTACGATCTGGTAGAGCATGGTGTGCCCCAAAACGGCATGAGCCATGCGAAACATTATGAACTTAAGAGCCTTGTGGAAAAAGCGCTGGAAACGATAGATACAAAGTTGAGGGTACCGCTCGTACTGCATATATACAGCGAACTTGATCTGTCGGAAATATCAACTATAATAGGAATACCTGAAGGGACCGTAAAATCACGACTTTTTACGGCACGGAAAAAACTCAGAGAATATCTGGACAGTCTTGAACCCGGGTGATGTATGAGAAAGCAGCAATCTTTAAACAATGATATGTATAGGCGTTTTGAGGCCATTTTGGGCTGCAGCGTAAATGACAAACATATCGATTGGGTAAAGGTGCTGCATAAGATCGAACGTCGGGTAACCAATGCTGAGGTTCTTGGCCCACTTTCGGTTCTGAAACAAAACGAGATTCTTGACGAGGAAGTATTTGAAAGGGTAGAAAGAAATCTCGCTGAACGCATTTTCGAATACCTCGAGTACGAAGAGCCGGTTAACGAATGTATCAGACAGGAAGACTATCTTCCGGCTAATCAGTGGGAGCGAATAACAGGCAAATTATCCGCCGCTTTCGATAAGTTCTCCGACATCGAAGACTGGCGGGGCCATCTTAAAAGAGAGCTGATTTTACCCGACGGTAAATGGGAAGAAATAGAGGACAGCCTTTTCGGTCGCATCGATAAGCATGAAGGAACCAGTCCGAAAATTTTCTCCTGGCCCGCATGGTGGATCTTTCAATCGTATAGAATGCCGCGATCAGTAGCGGCTACTGTTTTAGTAATAATTTTCGCGCTGGCGGGATCCTTGTTTCTAAACCGCGGTGCCGATTCCTTGCCCACATATGTCTATCAGGCTCAGGGGGCCGATTTTGAACTGGTAGGCAAAGTACTTGAGGAAAACTTTCTTCAGTCCTCAAAGGGAAGCTCAATCAACATAGTAAACAGGCACGGCTACACCAGCCTTCAGAACGGCGCGGCCGTCAAACTGGAAAAAATCACCGGTAAATCCGCGAGGTACAGGCTCACCATGGCCGAGGGGAGTGGGCGGATGCAGGACGGTAAAGCCACTTTTTTTGTTACCGGCCACAAAAGAGAAGACGGATTTGTTGTCGGCACACCCGATTACGACATTTCAGTTTTAGGAACTTTTTTTACGGTTTTCCCGGACCTTGAGGGAAAAATGTCCACACAGGTCATGGAAGGAAGGGTGCGGATCAAGAACAGCACTTTTGGGGATACCGTACTTACAGCCGGTCAGAGCCTAAATTACGATCAACATGCCGGCAAGTATGTCATAAGAGACAACGGGCCGGTTGTATCACGAGTCGAAATCGACCTGATGCCCGATGTGGAGACCATAACAAAACATGTCCCCGTGACATTGTCGTCAAACATCCCATTTGCTGATGTAAGTGTAGACGGTGAGTATAAAGGGACAGCCCCGCTTCGCATTCTTCTTTCGCCGGGTGATCACAACGTCAGAATAAGCAGGGACGGGTTTGTTGCCGTTGATTCCATCATTGAGGTTAACCAGGGTGATACGGGAGCGTTTCATGTCTACTTAAAAGAGCCCGAACCAATCCTTTCACGTGTACCCATAATCCAAAGAAACGATCCTCTCCAAGAGGTAAAAAAGTCGATTACATCCGATACGATAAAAAAGCTTCTGTGTCAGGATCCCAAAGTTGCTCAGGCTCAGAAAGCAAAAGAGCTGCTTAATCGTGCACAGAACATGGAAACTCAAGACTGGGCAAAGGCTCTCAAAACCTATGAGAAAATAATTAAAATCGAGCATGCACCTTCGCTTGTCAGAGAAAGCGCAATGTTTTCTATCGGCAGGCTCAAGGTTGATAACATCGACGACGGAAGCGAGGGACGGGAAGCGTTCCTGAGCTATCTGGCGCTGTATCCCAATGGCATTTTCACTCGGGAGTCGCTCTTGCGACTGGCGGAGCTTGAATTCCAAAAAGACCAGGATAAGGCAATAGAATATTACCTCAAGTATTTCGAGAAGTACCCCAATCACTATCGAGTTTCCGATCTTCAGTACCGGGTCGGTTTAATTTACCTGCAGAAGAAGAAGTATGATGAGGCTGTCTACATGATAAAGCAATCTTTGGCAAATATGCTCTATGATCAACCAAGAGAGAAAGAAAGAAGGTACGTAGCGCTATATAAAGCTCTTGTGGGAAAAGGTGATACTGCGCATGCGAATCTGGTAAAAAAGTACTAACCAAGACACGGGGTGATAAACTCCCAAAATAAAAAGGGACATGTGTTTGAATGCATGCCCCTTTTTTTAGAGCTGATTTGGGCGGAAAGAATCGATTTTTAAAAAATCTAGTCGGTTTTCTTAAGGGCAAACATGGTAATGTCATCGTTGCATGGGGTGCCGTTAAGGTGATTTTCGATTGCCTTGTTGACCCCGCTAATCGCCTCTTTTGCAGAGCTTGTATGCTCGCATAGAGCCTCGAATGTGTTTGGCTTCCCAAACAGTTCACCCGCTGCGTTCTGTGCTTCGTTCACCCCGTCGGTGAATGCGAATAGAAGATCTCCCTTGTGTAGTTTGAGAGACCCGATGCCAAACTGTGTACCGTGTTGAAGTCCAACCGCAAGACCTGTCGGGGAAAGGTGGTGTTTGATTGTTTTACCGTTTACGATGATCGGAGGTTGATGTCCGGCATTTATATAACAGAGATCGCCGCTGTCTATGGACAATACGCCGTAAAAAAGGGTTGCGAAAAGGTAAGGCCCGTCATGGTGGTGGTTGCGCATTATATAATCGTTGACCGCCGAAACCGTTTGAAGAACGTTATTACCTTCGATCTGCTCACTCAAAGCTCGTAAGAGACTGCGAATAAGTGACATAAACAACGCCGCGCCGATACTTTTTCCGCACACGTCCGCTATGACAAAACCCGCCTTATTGTCCGGAAGTGAAAAAATGTCATAAAAGTCGCCGGCAACTTCCAACGCCGGCTTGAAATGAAACGCAATATCCCAGTTTTTGAATACAGGTATATCCTTTGGAAGAAAATCAGATTGGATATGACGAGCAAGGTTCATTTCTCGTTTGACTGCTTCCAGATAGTCCTGCTCCTGGGCCCTTAACTTCAAAAGCTGGCTGTGAGCTACCGTTAAATCATCCGCCTGCTTACGAAGCGTGAGAAAGAGGTCGATGCTTTTAAGGGCGCTGCTCAATTGATCCCGAATGACCGAGAAAATCGAACTGTCGTGATGAAAAGAGGAAATTACAAGATATCCTATGGCATTATCACGAAAACTCAGGATTTCCACCACCTGGGTCAAGTTTTTCAGGCGGCTCTGAACATCCTCCGGAAGCAGTTTAGATTCGGGAACCACGCGGTCATAATCGTTGCTCGCAAAATGTCCTTCACGGTCAAATGCGTATATGATTCTTTTTTGTGCTCCGGGGTTACCGATGCTCTGGTCGGCTACGATTATACAACTCTCGATCGGAAGCTGGGGTACATATCTGGTTAATACATCGATCAGCTCGCCGTGAGCAGTAGCCGTGGCAAGACTCTGACCGAATTCTCTTATGAGAAAAGACTCGCGAATGTAGCGATATCGACTGGCGGCTTGATATCGTTGAGCCGCATCTCCTACAAAAATCTGCGCACTGGCCAGATGCGCATGAATGGACTGCATTTGCACACCGACATCGGTGGACTGTTCGATAAGCGACTGCCTGAATGAATGAAGCACATTCTGCCAGTCGAAAGGATCATTACCCGCTCTTATTATGTCTCTGAGTGTCTCATCAAGGCGGCGTAAAAAGATCTTGTGTTTTTTATGCTCCAGCTCATCGATAAGCCCGTCTAAAAGCCGTTTGATCCAGGTAAGCGTTTGTTCAGTACTGACACCCTGGTACTCACAAGGCAGATAGGAGAGTGCGTTTTGGATAATGCGGTTGTACTGCCGATCATCGATATGGAATTCGGTCGCCTGAGGTGTTGCCAGTTCGCCCACTCCTGCGGCACTGAACAGGCACCCGCAAGATTGTTGAATGTCGAGAAGTGCCGGAAGTTTACTGTGCTTTGTAGTCTGATCGTGTTTAATCATGTTAACCAGCTGCAAAGCAGCTTTGCTGCCAAGCTCAAACAGAGGCTGCACGACTGTGGTAAGTCGTGGAATACTGCAGCGCCCCTCCGCTATACCGTCAAAGCCTGTTACGATAAGCTCATAAGGTACCCTGATGTCTGCGTCCTCGAGTGCCTCTATGGCTCCCAGCGCGAGATTGTCGTTTGCGCATACGATTGCATCCAGGTTTTTGTACTGATCACATAAGTACTGCGCCGTGAGGCGATACCCCGATGGGCGTCCGAAATCTCCGGTTAAGACCAGCTTCTCATCGATGGAAATATTGAAACGGGAAAGAGATTCGGAGAAAGCCTCCCAGCGTATCTGAGCCTCGATATTGTTCCTGGGACCCTGTATGAAGGCAAATCTTCTGCAATTATGGGTAATTATAAGATGCTCCGCAAGCAATTCGATACCATGTCGGTTGTCGAATTGAATACCAGGAATATCGTCAAAGATGGTCCCCACTGTAATTATGGGTAGAGAGCTGAATCTGTCAATAAAGCTTCTAAATTCCTGGGCGTCCACAAAATTGCCCAACGAGCCGAATATAATTAGTCCGTCCAGACGGTTTTTTTGAGCGAGCTCATAAGCGCGGTTGCGTTGGTGTTCGAATTGGTTTGAAGGTGAGCTGCGAAGGCTCCCGCCGGAGAAACAGTATAGCTCGACATCGTTATTTGTCAGTGTAAGAGAGATCCCCTTAAAAATATCCGACTGATATACACCTTCTACCCCCTCTACAAGAAGACCGATTTGCAATCTGTTCGGAGGTTTTACGCCGTTATCCCTAATGGCTTTCTCGGGAATCAAGTTTTGACTTTTCACACTGCGAGCCTTTAGAGTTGAGAAGTATCATAAGGAGCATCCGGCATTATTGGCTGATTTATGAGCCTCTTTTCCTGCCGGCTAATAAATTTTCTCACGGGCGCCAAATCAAGGACGTTTTTTTCGATTAAATGAATTTAAACTCTTGATTACGTCTTTGAATTTGGTGTTGGTCTTCCCATGAATGCTATAATATATATACATATACCATGATCATGCTGATATTTCGCACAAGCTCTAAACAATATTGGCTCTGAGGAAGGACGGAAAATGTTTTCCTATAAGAGTCTTCGAAGCTGTTGCAATTGAACCCGGCATGAAAATTAGGCACTAACGGCATAGGGGATGAGGACAATACGGTCTAATCCAAATTGGAAAAAGCCATCAGAATATTTGCATCGATTCGTAAAAGGCACATTTGGGGCACGCTATTTTGCAGCTTCGTCATAACTCGCCTTATTGTTTGGAAAATGCCTTCTAATTACCTTCTACCTTAAAGCTCGAAAAGGTTTCGGAGGGAACTGAACCTGAAAGTGATATAACAATCAAAATACGCCTTGGAGAGAGTCGCTTCAAGGGCAGGTTATATTCCAGGTGGAATATCGATTTAGAGAAACGGAAGGGTTACTCGAATAATCTCGGATTAACAAAAATTGTTTTAATCGAAATTATTTTGCTAAGAATTAGACCATTTGATATTTTACATTGGAATTATTTCAAATTTGTCAAACGGTAAAGTAACTGTTATTACATGATAAACCTGAAAAGGGGACAAGAATGAGAGTAGTGCGCTGGATGAAGCTGAAAGCCTTTCTTGTAAGTGCTGTGGCCGTCAGTCTGATGTCATGTCAGTCGGGTACAAAAGAAAATGTAGGATTTCCTCGCGGGGAGACGATTTATCTTGCCGGTATTCAATGGGGAGATCCAAACACGTTTAATCCGCTCAGCGACTGGCCTGCGTTTCCCGTTGGTGGAAACTACAATCTTATGTACGAACCTCTTCTGGTTTTTAATTCTCATACCGGAGAAGTAGAGCCTCTTTTGGCGAAATTGGTCGAAAATAACAATGATTTCATTAAAATTGAGATGAATCCGGCGGCAAAATGGAGCGATGGAGAAGCTCTTAATTCTGAAGATGTACTTTTCACCTTTAACCTGGGTAAGAAGTTTTCCAATTCTCCGACAGGCTATGTGTGGGACTTCGTATCCGACATCAAGGTCGAAACTGTTGGTGAAGAAGGCGCTCAGGTCGAGCAGGTAAGTTTTCTCGTAAATAAAGAAAAAAGAAACAATCCTTTGGGTATTATGGATTTGCTTCAGGCGGTTCGTATTGTTCCCGAGCATGTTTTCGGCAAGAAACTGGAAGAGTATAACGGCAGTTTTTCCGACCTCCAGAAAGAGAAGGTGGATCAGAACCCTGTCGTTTCGGGGCCATACAATCTTGTTAACTATTCAAGCCAGAAAATCGTGCTGCAGCGCAGGAATGATTACTGGGGTAACGAAGCTCTTCACGGCGGAAAAATGCCAAAGCCCAAGTATCTGATTCATCCTATATATAAGAGTAATGACGCTTTCAGTACATCTTTGCAGAATGGTAATCTGGACATATCCTCTACATTTATTCCGCGTATATGGTTAAAGCAGAAAAACGGAGTGAGGACATGGTATAAGGAAGAACCCTACTTCGTGCCCGCCACTATTCCCATGATGATGATTAACTGCACCAAGGAGCCTTTATCGGATCCTGCATTTCGTAGAGCTATGGCTTTTGCCGTCGAATATAAAGATGTAAGGGAGTTGGCTGTTTCAGGTTACAGTCCTGAGCTTAAAGGCGGCCTCATCCTTCCGTTCGGAATCGAAAAGGAATACTATTCAGAAGAAGATGTTAAAAAATTTGGTGCGTATTATGACGTTGAGAAAGCCAAACAGATATTGGCAGACGCCGGGTATAAGTCGGTTTATGATGAAAACGGCGATCTTTCTCATATGGAAAATGCAAAGGGCGAAAAGCTACCTTCGCTGGAGATCAAACTGCCTGCCGGATGGACCGACTGGGAATCGATGGTTAGTATCGCGGTAAAAGGCATGCGTGAGGCCGGTATAGATGTTCGTAAGGGAGCCATCGATGCTGCGCTTTACTGGCAGGCGATGCCTGCGGGTGACTTTGACCTCCTGATGCATAAGCCTTCCCCAACAGTTACTCCTTCCAAACCCTGGTCAAGGTTCGAATCTGTCATGTCGTCACGTAACTGGCAGCCGGTCGGGGAAAGAATGAATGAGAATCAGGGAAGATATAACAATCCGGACGCGGCTAACTACAATCCTGCTGTTGACAGTCTGCTTGAGACTATTCCTACGATTACCGATGAACAGGAGCGTAAGAACGCCTACCGCGAACTCAACAAAATTTTCATGCAGGACCAGGTGTCTCTACCCTTGGCTTACCTGCCTGAACAGTTTTATGAATTCAGCGTTAAGAATTGGGAAAACTTTCCGACCAAGGAAAATCCCTACGCTCCGCCGCAGGTTCCTTGCTTTGGTGCGGGAACTAACATTCTCTGGGAAATTACTTCAACCCATTGAAAAAAAAGGAGAATTCATGCTTAAGCAAAATCCGACGATAAGATATATACTGCATCGAGCCGGGTGGTATTTTCTTACCTTCCTGGTGGCGATTACCGCAAACTTTTACCTGCCCCGTCTCGGGGCAGGTAACCCTATCGACATTATCATGTCCAGAATAGGTGCGGGGCTTGACACTCAAGCCGCTAAAGAAAAAGAAGTGGCTTACCTCAAGGAGTTTGGCCTTGTCGAGGTTAACAAGGACGGCTCCATTGTTCTTGATGAAGATGGTGAACCGGTTGAAACTCCATCCTACAAACAGTTTTTCAATTATCTTTTCAGAGTTCTAAAAGGTGATTTGGGTACCTCTTTCCTAAACTATCCCAAAAGTGTTACCGAGATTATGAAGGAAAGTCTACCGTGGACTTTAGCTCTCCAGGTACCCACTATTATTTTCGGTTGGATAATTGGAAACGTTCTTGGAGCACTGGCAGCCTATAGGAGGGGAATGTTTGACAAAATACTTTTCCCCATGGCGCTTCTTGCCAGCTCAATTCCGTTCTTTGCCTTCGGTATGTTACTTATGTACCAATTCTCAGTGGTCTGGGAGATTTTTCCGGCTGTAGGTGCTTATGCGGGAGGGTTAATTCCTGGATTCAACCTTACATTTATTTCCAGTTTCGCCTACCACTATTTATTGCCGTTCTTGTCAGTGTTCCTAATACTTGCGGGAGGGCAGGCGATCGGTATGCGCTCCATGTGTATTTACGAATTGGGAACCGACTATATAAAGTATGCCAAATGGTTGGGCATAAACGAGAACAAAATACTGTTCTATACGTTTCGTAATGCGATGCTTCCGCAGCTGACAGGCCTGGCTCTTTCTCTTGGTATGATGATAGGCGGGCAGATCATTACAGAGATGATATTTTCATATCCCGGCATAGGAATGGCCGTTCTGACCGCAATTCAGGGAAACGATTATCCGCTGATTCAAGGGTGCACTCTTATCATAACCGTGTCGGTACTTGTGATGAACTTTAGTGTGGATATTTTGATCGGATTTCTGGATCCACGCGTTAAAGCAGGGCAAAAGGGATAAATTATGAAACTATTGAAGAATCTATTAAAGACACCAGCATTCCTTATTGGAGTAGGTCTTTTCCTATTTACGTTGGTTATTGCGTTTATCGTTCCTCTCTTCTACGAGGTCGATATCTCATCGCGTGTGGGTATGCCTTACATGCCGCCGTCAAGCGAGCATTTTCTGGGAACCGATCATCTGGGGGTCGATATGTTCTCTCAGCTGATCCAAGGAATAAAATCATCGATGTATGTGGGTTTCCTGGCCGGCATAATCGCAACGGTGACCGGTACACTCCTTGGAGTTTACGCGGGTTTTAAAGGCGGTTGGATCGATGATATGATTACCTTGTTTACAAATCTGTTTATAGTTATTCCGCAGTTTGTAATCCTTATTCTGATAAGCAGTACTCTCAAGGAAGGACGTTCCCTGACTCTTATCGCGGCAATCATTGGTGCTACGGGGTGGACCTGGAGTGCGCGAGCGGTGAGGGCGCAGGCCGCAAGTGTTAAGGGCCGCGACCATATTTCACTTGCCAGAGTGAACGGGTACAATACTCTGGGGATTGTGCTGGTGCACATAATTCCCTACCTTTTATCTTATGTTTTCATGGTGTTTATCATGCAGACGGCCTCGGGAATACTTTCGGAAGCATCCATCAGCATGATTGGCCTTGGTCCCTACGATACGGTTTCGTTAGGTACTATCTTACAACAGGCGATGAATAACGAGGCTTTGGGGGACGGTGCCTGGTGGGCGTTTATTCCGGCAGCACTACTAGTTACAATTATTGTCTTTTCATTCTATGTTCTGAACACATCGATGGAAGGTGTCTTCAACCCACGCCTGCGTAAATAGGAGACCATATGTCAGTTACAGAAACCAATCAGACAACATTAAATAAAGAAAAGCCTAAAAGTAAAGTAGGCATGGTAAATGAGAACGCAATATTCGAGGTAGACGATCTTCATCTGCATTACCTCACGCGATTTGGTGATAAAATACATGCGGTCTCCGGCGTTTCATTTACTCTTGGTCAAGGTGAAGTGCTGGGGATCGCGGGAGAATCCGGGTGTGGAAAATCAACGCTCGTGAATGGATGTATGGGGCTTATCATACCACCGCTTTATCCTACATCCGGAGACGTAAGGGTTACCGGAGAGTCGATTATGAACAGAACCGCCGCGGATGTTCGGAAAAATGTTCTTAGCAGGAAAGTCGCGATGATTCCTCAAGGAGCATTTAATTCGCTAAATCCTACAAGAAAAATAAAAGACTTGGCGGCGGATGTGGTCGCGGATCATGAAAACAATTCAAATCGAAATGAAATTTATCAGAGGCTCCGTGATCGATTCAAGTTGATCGGCATGGATGCGGATTATGTGCTTAACTCGTATCCTATTCAGTTGACAGCAGGTATGAGACAACGCTCGGTGATCGGCATCTCCACCCTTTTGAATCCCAAAGTTGTTATTGCCGATGAGCCGACATCCGCTCTGGATGTGTCGACTCAAAAGCAGGTTATTAAAATGATATTTGATCTGCTCAAGAAAAAAATATTCTCCAGCATGATTTTTATTACTCACGAACTACCTCTTCTGCGTCATGTAGCCGATCGTATTGCTATTATGTATGCGGGAGAAATAGTGGAGTTGGGCACTACCGAACAGATCGTATTTGATCCGAGGCATCCGTATACACAAGCATTGATGGGCGCAATGTTGAGTGCAGATTCCAATCAAAAGGGTAAAAAGCCTGTCGCAATAGAGGGGGCGCCGCCAAATTTGGCAAAAGTTATAAAGGGATGTCGATTTGCGGAACGTTGTCCTCAGGCGCGGGAAAACTGCAAGGATCGAAAACAGGAAATTCGTATTGTTGGTGAAAGGCAGGTGAGATGTGAATACGCCGTCTAATGTACCCGTTTTCTATGCAAAGAATGTAACTAAAGTATTCGGCCAGGGGAAAAAGAAAACTACCGCGGTCGATAACGTTAGTTTTTCTATTGCCGATGAGGAAATAGTTTCGCTTGTGGGGGAATCGGGGTGTGGAAAAAGTGTTCTTGCCAAAATAATGCTTAAACTTCATGACCCAACAAGCGGTGAGTTTCTCTACAAAGGCAAAGTTATTGAAAATCAGGTAAATCACTGGCGCGAAGCGCAGGTGGTGTTTCAGGATCCGTTCAGCTGTTTTAATCAGTTCTTTACCATAAGGGCACAGCTTAAAGACTCATTCAGGATAATGAAGCGCAAACCTTCCAAAGCTGAAATGGAGGAGCGGGTTGATCAGGCTCTAAGAGCAGTTAATATCGAACCGCCGGAAATCGAAGGAAAATATCCGTTCGAGTTGTCCGGTGGTCAGATGCAGCGAATGCTTTTGGCACGGATATTCATTTTGCGTCCCAATGTTCTTATTGCAGATGAACCTACAAGTATGGTGGACGCTTGTGTTCGTGCAAATATTCTTGATTACCTGATGAAGCTTAAAGAAGAGCTGAAAATGACCATCGTGTTCATTACACACGATATTGGCTTGGCGTATTACGTAAGTGACCGGATTTTTATCATGCATAAGGGAAAGATTATCGAGAGTGGAACTCCCGATGAAGTAACCGGTGCTCCTAAAAGCGATCATACGATCAAATTGCTTGATGATATTCCCGATGTTAATAAAGAATGGATCGCTCGTTAGTTTTTCAAAACAGGAATGCTAAGCGTTATGTATATGGGGTTATTGTTATAATTGTTTCTTTCTAACGGGGATGACCCACTCAATGATTGCACGGGTAAGTGGCTGGCAAAAAAGCATTTAAAGTAAATGTTTTTGTTCCCGGCCGAGGAAATAGTCACAAAGCTGTGCAACCATAACGCGATGAACCTGTTTTATATTGATATACACTAATGGAAAAGAACAATTGAAATTAAAGTAAATGTACTATCACTCACCTTTAGAGTGGAGGTAATTTTTTGAACCAAATAAAATGTTTTAAAACCATGGCGGCCATTTCTCTTGCCCTGATGTTGGGCTGGGGAAGTGTGCATGCGAATGAGTTGTCCAAAGAACAGCAGGCTCGGCTTGATACAATCGAGTTGAACTTGGACGATATGGAAAGTAAAGTCCGGAGTACGCTAATGTTTGGCGGATCGAGTCCGGTTTCATTCTCCGGTGAAGCAAGGGTTAAGCTGCAGTGGCACAACTTTAACGTGTATCCGGATTATTTACGTTATGATAGATCATACCTGCAGTCGGGGTGGGAAGGTAACGAAAATATGGTTCGCGTAGGTATGGTTGCGCGGCCCGGCCGCAACACCGTATTGTGGGCAAAGCTTGGATTCCAACACACCATGCAAGGTAATAGGCACATATATGATGCCGATGATTTGAAGAAAGGCGACGGCTTTTCACAAATGCAAACCAGGCATGATAAGATGAACACCACTGTCTCTATTCACGAGGATATGAACGCCGGTATCGCGATAAGGACCGTGCCTGCGTCTTTCTGGGTTAAGCTGGGCAATACTCACTGGACTGAGGCATCACCATTAACAATCTGGAAATCTCAACCAAGAACCTTTGCATGGGAATACCTGCCGTTTGAAGTAGAGCAGCCTATTGCCAGATATTATGAATACAATATCGCAAAAGGTGAGAAAACAGGACGCGCGGCATGGAACAAAAAGCCATTCAACGGAATTAACATTGAGAGTGTCAACCTGCCTGCAAATCTATACTTTAATTTCTTGTATGCGGCTTTCGAACGATTCGATAATTTTGAGCGGGAATACATAGATTTTGCTAATGATATTGCATATGGTGGAGAATTAAATGCAAACATCAAAAGTGACGGCGTTGGTGACTCATACAGGAAAATTTTCCATACACGATTGGCCGCGAAAAAGTTTTACAATGAACTGACCGCCGGCGTGAATATAAACATAATCGATTATAATGAAGATATCGTTTATGCAAACGGTGCTAACGGTAGACAATTTAACGATGCATTTGGCATAGGTGATGAAATAAACCAAACATGGGAATATACGGAAACTGTTAGCGAAAACGGTGATACCGCGATCGATACGGTTTTGATATCTCAAGGTAAAGGCTTTCTCAAAGAACCGCGAATCGTATCGTTCGATATTAAGGGAGCACTCAATGAAAAAATCAGTATACATACCGATTTTGCTTTAGGTTGGATCGATACAACCTGGTTGATTTCAGATTCGACCAATGTTGCGCAAAAACCCAGGTTCCCTTATACCAGTCCCAAGACGCGCCCGATGGGCATCAAGAGTAAAGAGGTAAAGAGGTCTGGAATAAAGCCTGCTTTTTACAGCAATATGAAATGGAATGGGAAAGTGCCGATTTCGGCTGATGTAGCCTATATAAGCAAGGGCTTTTACTCACCATTTTCTTTTGCTACACCGGTGGATGCATTCTATGCATTTGGTTCGAATTTATTGGGTGCGGGAAAGTTTATCGCACGTGGTGAGGCATCACCCTATTCTCAAAATATGGCCGGTATTCTTCTGGCTGTAGAGCCCAAAGTAACGGGCTATGGTCATTTGCGATTTAAGTATGGGCAACACTTCCAGATTGAATCAGCTCGTGACCTGCTGTTTTTTCCATATCGGTTGAATGGTCCGGATTACTATTCAATGTTCCAGTCCACTTTTACCAGATGGGGCAATGGAGAAATAGACCATATTTTTACCGATTCATACAAAGAACGCCTCGGTGATGAAAGCTTTACATACCCTCAGCATCACCTTGGGGGTAGTCCTTCATCCGGCGGTATAAGGACCGATTTTCTTGCTACTTATGAAGGCTTTGTGGCTTATCAGGATTCATTAAGTGCCGCTCTGAATATGAATGCTTCGAAAACCACGGTATTTGACAAAACTCAAACGGCGACGGTGAAACGAGCTGACGGCACAGTAGATACTTTGGAGGACGAAAATTCATTTATTCCGCAGCATCGAAAATTCACATTCAATCTGGAAGCTGACATCGGTTATGATATAGGCCCGATGGTCGGATACTCGAAAGATTTTTTCCTCGGCGGATATGCATCAGTAAGTGGTGTTTCAACATCTTTTAAGCCGATTTCATTTAGTGATGGAAGTGACGATATGTTACTGTGGTCGATTTACCTGAGATTTGAGCCTGCTATTGCATTGACTAATAAGCTATACCTTATTGGGCTGCTTGGTTTTGAAAACTGGCGATCTCAGAAAGCCTATACGGAAGAGGACGGAGGAGTGAAACATTCTCCGATCGATTTTCGTGATGCCGCGTATGGAATTGGTATGGACTGGGATGTGTTTGAAAGGGTTGGATTTCATCTGCGGGCGAAATGGATGACGCACAAAGATGTTAATTTAGAAGAAAATAACTGGTCTACTCCGGTCATATCGACTGAAATGAAAATGTGGTTTTAAAAGAAGGAAAAAAAATGAAATATATTAAACCAGGGATGAAAGGATTATCAATGATACGTCAGGTAAGCTTCATAGTTGCGGTCCTATCTGTGTGCTCTTTTGCCGCGCCTGATACGACCAGTAGTCGCTTGGATGATCTTGAAGGAAGGGTAGAAAATATTCTATCTATCGCAGGAATACAGTTTGGTGGGGAATTTAGATCTCAATTTCTATTTTCCGGACTTGACAGCGAAAAGAAAGGTGTTGCTCCTAACTTTAAGAAAAACGAAAACGTCGAGTTTACTTCGGTGGATTTCCAGATAAATGCCCGACCCAACGATGTAGTAAATGGTAAGGTAATCTTGAGGCTTCACCAGGATTGGCGCAACTTCTTTTCGGACGTCGGAAATCCAATCGTCACTCGCTGGGTCGGAATCGGTGGTAATGTAAAAAACATGTTTTTATATGATATCGGTGATTTTAAGCAAAAGTATTCTCCACTTACCCTTTATACTCCGGAAATTGAAATAGATTTTGAGCCGGAGATCTTTGCGGCCAAAAGACAATATGCGATGGATGAGAAGTTTCTTGGAAACAATCAAAGGATTTTGCAGGGTGTAAATTTCACTTTTGCAGCTCAGATTGAACCTCTGTTCAAAAAGTTTTATGCTCAGGCAATTGGAGCCAGGCTTCGCTTATCGAATACAGGAGAAACATATGTAGTCGCTCCATTTGAAAGCGCAAATATGGACAGATACGCAATCGGTTTCAATACAGATATGGAGATAATCGACGATCTTAAACTAGGCGGGACGTTTTTGTCTTCTTTCGATGCACCAAACACTTTCAGTAATAATTCCGCTACCCCTCAGTTTGTGGCTGATACGATGGCGCAAAGAAGGTTTGTTACTGCTTTTAGAGGCGGTATTGGGACAGCCACATTTATTGAATCCGATATCTTTGATTTCAGCCTAAACGGCGAAATTGCGACAAGTGCCGACAAAGATTCAAATAAAGTGGAATTCAAAGAAAATACAGCTATTCTTGACAATGACACCGTGACCACTTACGATACGACTACATCATTTAGTTGGGTAACTGGAAATGCTCTGAATCTTAATCTTACCGGAGATGTGAAACTTGGATCTTCGAACAAATTATCGGTAAATGCAGGCGTCATTTTGAACCAGGATAAATTTAAAAATGAACTTGCCCAAAGCCCAAGTTTTATTGGGAATAGAATTATGAATTCGGAAAATGATATTCCCAACCACCGCTATAATCTCTACTCAACTTTTGATGCAATGTATAATACCGTGTTTAAGTTTGCTCCGGGTGAAGGTAATGAACAGTTTGATAAAAAGCCGATGACAAAGATTTCATACACCAACGCCACATTGAATAAAAAAGAACTTGATCATATGCAAAGTTCTCTTGTTGAGGATTACGGTCATCTTTTCATGATGGACCCGGCACTGCAGTTGGTGATGCCGTATGGTAAGGCTACGCCAAACCGTGTTGGATTTGATTTAGATTTTTCTGCTTCGCTAATGAACGACGGTGTAAAGGCAAAAGTATCTGCAGCCTCATTTTCGGAAGAAAAGCCTGCGACAATTGTCACTGAGGACGGCGCCACAATGGAGGCTTCAAAATCGAAATTCTTAGAAATTGGTGCCGGAGGTTCCGTAGATATTGCTTCTTTTACGGATGCGCTAAATACCCTAAGATTGTCCGGGAGCTACAAATTTTCTGAGCGTAAGAACGATTCGAAAGAAATGCTTTGGGCCGAATCGGGCATATCAACCGATATAAACAGTGCCTTTGCTAATGCCGGTCTGTATTGGAACTTCTATAAACGTTTCTCTTTTCTCTTTGGATACCAAAATATTGTAACGAAATTTGCACAAAGTTATCTTGAGGAAGGGTCGGCGGTTGAATCAGATCTTACTATTACTCAAAATCAGTGGGCAAGTGGAATCGAATATAAGATTGAAAGAACCGGTTCGGTGATCACTGGAACCATTGGACAAATTGTTGTATCCGAGGATAATTCCGAAGAAAATGAAGAAGAATCGGAAGAGGCATTTAAGAGAGATTTCGCTCAGTGGCAGACTGAAGTATTCTTAACGGTTCCTTTCTGATCTGAAC
>CAZPHU010000049.1:0-27102 GCA_964586285.1 uncultured Fibrobacterota bacterium
GCATGAAAAACGCACCGGGAGGCATAACCATGATCGTCCATTGATGCCACCAGATGTCTCGTCCGGGAAGAGGATAGTCAAAAAGTGTCCCAAAGCCAAGGGGTTCGCGAATCAGCGCGATAGCCATCAGCACAAACGCATAACCCAGTCCGGATGCGAATCCGTCCACAAGCGATATGCCGGGCTTGTTCTGGCTGGCAAACGCCTCGGCACGTCCCATGATAATGCAGTTGGTTATGATAAGCCCGACATAGGGGCCGATAAAGCGGTGAATGTCGGGAGCCGATGCCCGTATCACAATATCAACCATCATCACGAAACTTGCAATAATCAGAACCTGCACCACCATGCGAATACGTTTTGGAATATGATTGCGCAGAAGTGATACCGTGAAATTTGACGCGGTTGTCACGAATATCACACCGGCGCACATGTAAATTGTATTCCATAACAGATTCGTTACAGCCAGAGTGGAACATATTCCAAGCACCTGCCGGTAAACAGGGTTTTCAAGCCAAATTGCCTTTGTTACAACACTGCCGGAAGTCTCAGCCATTGTGGGCTCGCTTTCTTTATTCGTTTAACGCCCAAGGACTTACTGTGTTATCATCGGACGAGAAGTTCTCAGTATATACTTTACGAAACCCCTGGAGTTCGCTATTAAGAATGTTCATCAGGGCAATAGAGGTCTGTGTTGCTCCGGTTATGGCGTCCACCTGATTGACCGCGTTTGGCTGAGGGGAGGGGCCGATGATTATTCGCTGATTCATGGGCTGATCCCAGGCTATCTCCAGGCCCTTGAACTGTTCGGTGAACCACGGCTGGGTTATACGGGCACCGAGTCCGGGTGTTTCGCTTTGTTCCATTATCTGGATATTTACCACCTGTTGAAGATCGGGGGTGAGAACCAGCACACCCATGATTCTGTCCCAGAATCCAAGGCCTGTGAAGATGAAGCCTACGTTTGTGCCGTTTACCCTCTGTTCGAAAATCTCCCACTCGCGGCCGCGGGCCTGTATCGTATTGACCTCAAGGTTTTGCTCCACAGCCTGCTCGTAGGCCTGCGGCGTTTCTTCTTTCACATCAAGCCCAAATGCCTGAACGAGTACCCGGTTACGGTGCAGGCGCTCGTTTCGGGCCAGCATGTCTTGGGTGGAGTAGTGAACTATGGCCACACCGGTACCAAAAAGCACCGCTGTAATCAGCATAAATCCCATTATATATGAAGGAGAGTCTTTTTTCATCCTTATGCAGCCTTCTTTTTTCGTTGTTGATATCGCTTAATCCACAAATCAAGTGACGGTGCCAGCATGTTGCCAAGCAGGATGGAGAAGGCCACGCCGCCGGCAAATATACTGTTGAAGCGAAAAAACACCACCATAATACCGATAAAGATCCCGTATATCCAGTGCGAAAGTTTCACTTTCGGGGCACTGACCGGATCGGTCACCATAAAAACCGCTCCATACATTAGCGCTCCCGAAAACATGGTAAACAGAGGCGGTGGTACGTTCTGTATACCCAGCACGTATCTTAAAATAATCGTGGCGAACAGGGCACCTAAAAGGGTTGCCGCGGTAAGTCTCCATTGAGCCGTTTTGGTCCAGATCAGATATATACCGGAGAGGATAATCAAGACAGCGGAAACCTCACCAAGCGATCCGGCGGCAAGCGCCATCGTCTGCCCTGCATACTCAAAAGTCGTGCCAATATTACCAAGAAAAAGGTTTAAAACATCTGCCGTGAAACCGAAATCGCGATTAGACCACATGGGAGTTGCTGCGGAGATCGCGTCGGGAACCGATATGCCCGTGGCGGCAAGCTCCTGGGGGGCGGTGCTCATCGATTCGAAACTCCATTTGGCGAATCCGCCGGGGAATCCTTTTAAGGCCGGAACGAATCGAGCCGTAAGCTCTATGGGGAATGCCACGTAAACGAATGCCCTTCCCACTATCGCCGGATTGAAGATGTTCTTTCCGAATCCTCCAAAGGCTTCCTTCCCGAAAAGAATGGCAATTATCACCCCTGTTGCAACTATCCAGAAGGGGGTGGTGGGGGGAAGGGAAAGCGCGTAGAGGCTTGCGGTGACAAAGCAGGCGTAGCTAACCCTGCCGTTTTTGCGCTGAGCCATGATCCATTCTGTTGCAAGGGCAAAGGTTACCGATACCGCAAGAATAACGGCTGATCGCCATCCGAAATAGTAAATAGAGGCGATAAAAATCGGCACCAGCGAGTATAGTACTCGCACCATGTTTTTCTGCTTAAGAAAAGACAGTTTTTTCATATAGAGTATTTTTTGGAAGAAACAAAGAAAAGGTACAGGAGCCATCAAGTAGATTCAATAACACAAAATAACAATTTTTTTTAATTGGAACAACCTTTGACAAAAACTCGACTCCACCAGATTTATGATAAATACCACAATCCAGCCTGGTTGAAGCTGGATCCGCTTCTTTGTGTCAGGCGCTATGATGATCCCCGGCAGCGTGAAATAGTGGGTCTTTTGGCATCCGTGCTTGCCTATGGAAGAGTGGAAAACATAATAAGAAATATTGACAGGATTTTGACAATCGCCAATGGTGATCTATTTTCCTTTCTGCACAGCACCAGCCTGAGAGAAAAAAAGGATCTGTTGTCCGGTTTTCGTCATCGGTTCAACACGGGAGCCGATATAGCAGTTTTGTTGCAGTCCGCGGCATGTATCGTAGACAAATACGGTTCTTTGGAAAATCTTTTCTCCAGAAAATGCTGCTCAACTGCCGACTCGATTCTTGAAGCGGCTAGTGGGTTTGTTGTTGAGTTTAAACAAATGGCAAGAAAAACGCGGGCAAAAGCGGGAACCTATTTTGACTACCTTTTACCCTCGCCCACCCGGGGGAGTGCCTGTAAGCGGCTCAACATGTACTTGCGATGGATGATAAGGCCCGATGACGGCATAGATTGTGGGGTGTGGGGAAATGTATCGCCTCGTGTGCTTATCATGCCTGTTGATGCGCATGTGGCAAAAGTGTCGCGGGTGCTTAAGCTTACCGACAGGAAGAGTGCGGACTGGCGCATGGCGGAGCAGATAACGCAGAATCTGAAAAAAGTTTCGCCGGAAGATCCTGTAAAATACGATTTTTCAATATGCCGTTATGGAATGATGTTGTTTAGAGAAGGGTTAAAAGAGTGAGCAGGGTTTCGGGCAGTGAGAGGGCTGAGTTAATATTTTCCGGTCTGCCGGTCAATTCGGGTAAGATTGCCGCACAGGCATGCCTGTATTCGAATCAGAACCATAGAACGGTGGCCACTCATACTTTACAGTCGGAGGAAGAGGTCGTTGAGGAGCTTGGGAGATTAGATCAAGCGCTTAAGGAGTGTTCGGATGAGCTTGATGTGATTTCCGCACGCGTCGAGGAAACTATCGGTAAGACAGAGGCCGAGATTTTCATCGCCCAGAAACATATCATGAACGACCCCGCGATAATTGATGCCATTCGGGATGGTGTAAAAAACCGCAGGCTTAATGTTGAAGCGGTTATATCCGAGGTGTTCGGCATTTACGAGAAGAAATTCGCCAGCCTGGATACCCAGTATTTAAGGGAACGCTCCTCCGATATTGCCGATATCCGTCGTCGGCTGCTGAGTAATCTTCATAATACCAAGCCCGGATTCGTCTGTCAGGGTCAGGAGCAGTGCTCTCGAGGCAAAGACAGGGTGATTGTAGCTCGTGAGCTTTCGGCGGATATGATGGTCCATATGGACCTGGAGCATGTGATGGCCATTGTCACCGAGCATGGAGGGATGTCCTCACATGCGGCTATTCTGGCACGTTCGGTAGGGGTGCCTGCCGTCAGTGGTGTACATGACATCATGTCGCATGTGAATTGCGGAAGCTATCTGCTGGTGGACGGTGACAGTGGTAAGGTGTACGTGGAGCCTCAGGAGGATCTGGTAAAAGAAATCATTCCGGTCGATCCTGTTCAGGCGCAGAAAGTCTGTCTTCTGGAAAGTCCGCCAAACACGGAGGTGATGGCCAATGCCAGTCTGCTGGATGATGTCAGGACCGCCGCCTCGCTTCACGCCGACGGCATAGGTCTGTTTCGTACGGAGATACTTTTTATGTACGAGAACCGGCTTCTTTCCGAGGATGAGCAGTATGCATATTATTCCCAGGCGCAGCAGATGATGGGGGGAAGACCGGTCACCTTTAGACTTCTGGATGTCGGGGGAGATAAGCCTCTGCCGTTTATGAAAATGCAGGAGGAATCAAATCCCTATCTTGGATGGAGGGGAGCACGTTTTTTACTCGGTTCACCCGAGATATTTACTACGCAGGTGCGCGCTCTTGCGCGACTCAGCTCTCAGGGTGAGGTGCGTATCCTGATGCCCATGATTATCGACTTACGGCAGATGCAGGATTTGCATTTTGGAATCCGGGAGATCCTCCATTCGGTTAAGCATGCCAGGCCGGAGAATGTGCGTATCGGGGCGATGTTTGAAGTGCCAAGCGCCTGTCTTCAGGCGGAGAGTATTTTCAAGGTAGTGGATTTTGCCAGTGTGGGATCGAACGATCTAATACAGTATTTGTTTGCGGTAGATAGAAACAACGAACTGGTAAGCCAGGACTACGATCCTGAGCACCCGGTGTTATGGGATATTCTGCGTAGTTTGAGCATGGCCGCCAAATCCGCCGGCAAGCCGCTTTCCATTTGCGGAGAGATGGCTGGACGTCCGGGATTGCCCGGTCGTCTGATTCGCACCGGTATATCCTCACTTAGTGTCAGTCCCCGACTTATTCCGCGGGTCCGCAATGAGCTGGTGGAAAACGTGGAAATGTCGCATCCATCTTCTCGGAAAGACAGATGATTTCACGAGTCGATAAACGCGAGGAGTTTTGAGTATTCAGTCTAAACGAAAAACAACCGTTTTGTTTCTGGGAGCACATAACGCATGCCGAGGTCTGATGGCCCAGGGATTTGCCCGGCTTGATGCTCCCGAAGATGTGAAGATAATGAGTGCCGGTCTGGCGGCAGGACATCTTGATCCGACGGCCGTGACGGCGATGGCGGAGTTTGATATCGATATATCTTCGGACGTGCCGACCGCCGTGGATGAGATTGGCAACGTATTGTTTGACATAGTGGTGGTGTTCTGTGATGATAAGCACGAGCACTGCCCGCTTCTTCCCGGCTCCCCGGCTGTTGTCTACTGGCACGTTCAAGCGCCGGTAAAGGGAATGCCGGAAGATTCTGAGAGATCTTATCAAAGCGTCGCAAAGAGAATCAGGGCGCTTGTGAAGTCATTTTTCGAGCACGGTTTTTTCGATGCGCTGTCCCGTCAGAAACAATCCTACGACAGAATCCTGGAGAATCTTCCTGTCGGTGTAATCGCTCACGATTTAGAACGAAGGATCATGTATTTCTCGCCGCGGGCGGAAAAGATTACCGGCTTTACTCAAGAGGAGGTTATCGGTAAAGATTGTCACAGCGTCTTTGTTCCCAGCATCTGTGGAGAGCAGTGCAGTTACTGCGAGGGTACCGACACAGGCAGAAGATTGTGCAGAAAATACCAGACCGCCTTTCAGACCAGGCACGGCAGCCGCAAAGACATCGATGTATCTCTGGTGTCAATTACCGACGGTGAAGATAAACCAGTCGGAGTGGTGGCATCCCTGCACGATCAGAGTGCGCTTCGAAGGCTTGAGCGTGAGACGGAACAGGCTTGGCAGTTTTCCGGAATAATCGGTCAGGATCACAAAATGCAACAGATCTACGATCTTATTTGTGATCTGAGCGAGAGTGATTTTCCTGTGGTTATAAGCGGTGAGAGCGGAACCGGTAAGGAGTTGGTGGCCCGCGCGGTGCATCGCGAAAGCTCGAGAAAAAACAACCTGTTCGTTCCGATCAACTGCGGAGCCTTACCGGAAGGGACGCTTGAAAGTGAACTTTTCGGTCACGTGAAGGGAGCGTTTACCGGTGCGATAAGAGATAAGAAAGGGCGATTTGAGCTTGCCGACGGGGGAACGCTTTTTCTGGATGAAGTAGGGGAGCTGCCGCTAACGATTCAGGTTAAACTGCTCAGGTTTTTACAGGAGGGAACCTTTGTACCAGTCGGAAGCGAGACAGCGCGCAAAGTGCATGTACGCATAATCAGTGCTACAAACAGGGATCTTCGGGTCATGGTAAATGAGGGAACCTTTCGGGATGATTTGTATTACCGCCTGGCTGTAGTTCCAATCGAGCTTCCTCCTTTGCGGGAGCGTAGAAACGACATTCCCCTGTTAGCCAATCATCTTCTGAAAAATACCGCACAGAAGCTGGGAAGAGGGGAGATGGCCTTCAGTGACTCTACCATGTCGATTCTCACCTCATACAGCTGGCCGGGCAATGTGCGCCAGCTTCAAAACGCGATTCAATTTACAATGGTAAAATGCCACGAAAAAGAAATATTTCCGGAACATCTTCCTCCGGAAATAATCCAGTCCGTTGCTCCATTGAGCAGCGAATTGCCCTCCATACACGAGCCCGGGAAGGTAGGTCGTAAGCCTAAACTTACAAGTCAATCGGTAGAATTTGCCCTCAAGAAAGCGGGCGGAAACAAAGCAAAGGCCGCGCGCATGCTTGGCGTTGGGCGAGCGACCCTCTACAATTTCATAAACGGTAATCCTTCATTGGGAGATTCGGTAGCGAGTTAGAATCGGCAAAGCAGACGTGGTAAAACTTAAACTTGCAAACAAAAAAAGTGTGGGCAAGTACGAGACGGGAATAAAACCGCAAGACAGCGGTTTTATCACTCTCCGTCTAATCACTTAGCAACGATATTTTATGGTCGGCCCCCTCACCCGAGGACCATCTTTCCTTGTATAGTAATAACCCGCATCGATGGTGAAGCGGTGAAGCTGTTCAGTTAAGTAAGATGCGGGCATTCAAAAGAGCATTTACAACGGTTGAAAGTCTTTAAGATGTTGAGGATGTTTTTGTTGATCCTGAAATGTGACAAGAATCATTTTAAACAAATTACTTTCTGCCTGAACGCGACCTCAATATTTACAAGGGGAGGGGAAATGATTCTAGGACTCGAAGGTGCTGGTGTTATACTGGCTTATATCTGTACTATATTGGCAGCACTGTGGTGCGTAGTCTACGGCATCGTAAACTGGAATAAACCTGCGGAAACCGAGGCTCAGGAAATTGCCGAGGAGATGGAATGGGAAAAGCATGATCCCGAAATGGTGGAAGCCCGGGGGCTGCAATGAATATGCTTTTGTTGACCACAATCGTTCTCATCTACTTGATGGTTATTGGTTATTTAGCTTATCTGGGATATCGGGGAACGAAAACCGCCGCGGATTATCTGGTCGCGGGCCGCAAGGCTCATCCGCTTGTGATGGCAATCTCCTACGGCGCAACCTTTATCAGTACATCGGCCATCGTCGGCTTCAGTGGAGCCGCCGCGGTTTTCGGGATGGGGATTTTGTGGCTTACCTTCCTGAATATATTTGTCGGCATATTCATAGCTTTTGCGATCTTCGGAAAACGCACACGCAAGATGGGCCACAATCTGGATGCGCACACTTTTCCCGAATTTTTGGGGAAGAGGTTTGACTCTCCCTTCCTGCAGACGGCATCGGGGCTGCTTATCTTCGTTGCCATGCCGCTTTACGCAGGGTCGGTGCTAATCGGGGGTACGCAGTTTATCAGTGAGACATTGGGGATAAACTATGAAGTCGCCTTGCTGTTTTTTGTGGCGGTAGTGGCATTATACGTTATAATGGGCGGACTCAAGGGGGTCATGTACACCGATGCCTTCCAGGGGTCGATCATGTTTGTAGGCATGTTGTTGCTGCTGATATTTACCTACGTACAGATGGGTGGAATTGTTCCCGCGCACACAGCTCTCACATCGCTTAAAGGAGAGGCTGTAAAAGTGTTTGGGTCACTGGGACATCAGGGCTGGACATCGATGCCTAAAGCCGGTTCACAGTTTTGGTGGCAGCTGGTGACGACTATCGTGATGGGAGTTGGTATAGGAGTGCTGGCCCAGCCGCAGCTTGCGGTCAGATTCATGACCGTGAGAAGTAACCGCGAACTTAATCGAGCAGTTCTGATCGGCGGGGTTTTTATTTTCATGATGACCGGAGTAGCGTTTGTCGTTGGTGCGTTAAGTAATGTGTATTTTCATGGAAAAATGGGCAAGATTGCGATCGCGGCAGTAGGGAATAACACTGACAACATTTTTCCTCTTTACATAAACATGGCGATGCCCCCCTGGTTTACAGCTATTTTCATGGTGACGCTTTTGGCGGCGGCCATGTCGACACTGTCCTCCCAGTTTCATACCATGGGAAGTTCTTTTGGGCGTGATTTCATTGAGGCGGGTTTCAAAAGAAAAACTAAGGATTCGGTTTTAATCAATAAGATTGCCATGGGAATTTCCATTCTCCTCAGCGCATTTCTGGCGTATTTTCTTCCCAGGTTTTTCGAACAGGGCTCGGCGATAATCGCAATCGGTACGGCTATTTTCTTTGGATTATGCGCCGCAACCTTTCTGCCGATGTATTTCGGTGCCCTTTACCTCAAACGCGTCACCCGTGCTGCTGCGCTGGCCTGTTTCTGGAGCGGTCTGCTGACCAGCCTCTTCTGGCTTGTGTTTGTTCATACAAAGGAATCAAAGCCGCTGGGAATCTGCAAGGCACTCTTTGGGGTGGACAGCCTGGCCGCCGGATCTCAGCTTCAGAATGTAGATCCGATTATAATTGCCCTGCCTGTGTCCATCCTTTTTACGATCATTTTCACTTTTGCGACAAAACCGCCGGAGGCCAAAACTCTGGAAAAGGCGTTTAGCGGAATAGGGAACTGATCTGAGAGCTGTGATTAGGACAGTTTTAGTTGAAAAAGATGTCTGAATTTTTTTGTTTAAGCCTCTGTTCATAATGGAAATGAATAAGCAAAGACATTGATGCTTGTCTGCCCGGCGATATCAGGCGTGCTATGCAGCTATGGTGGTATGGCCGATTTTCTTTTGACGGGTAAGTCTATGATGGAATAAGTTCATTTTACTTTCGTTTTGAAGACGACCGACAAATCCGCAAAAAAATTCATCCATTATTTGCCGGTTCGAAACCGCATAGTTTGATATGGGCACTATTTTTTTATCCATTCGTATTTTGTTCTCACATCTTTTCTAAACATCTTGCCTGCGGTTGTACATAAATAGTACTCTTTAGAAAGCCGTTTTCAACTATTGGATATCGGGAGTAAGTGAATGCTGATCAGGTGTTGGGGCTCGAGGGGCTCTGTACCGGTTTGTGGGGAACAGTTCCTCAAATATGGCGGTGATACCACATGTATCGAAATCCGTACCGACTCCCATGTGGTTGTGGTAGACGCCGGAACGGGCATCCGACCGCTGGGCGAGCAGCTGTTTAATGAGGGAATAAAAAACATACATTTGATTTTTACTCATGCTCACTGGGATCACATAATCGGCTTTCCTTTCTTTTATCCCCTCTACCGCAGTGACACCCGTCTGAGTATCCGAGGGTATCCTTTCAACAGGCAACCTTTTAGGAATGCATTCGATACTTTGATGAGCGAACCCTTCTTTCCCGTCCATTTCGGGGGACCGGATATCAGGGCCGCCATAGACTTCGAGGATATAGACATGCGGCCTTTTGATTTGGGCGATTTGCATGTACGACCAATCTTTCTCAGTCATCCCAAAAATGGCTCCGTCGGCTACAGATTCGAACACGCAGGCAGGAGTTTCGTGTTTCTGACAGATAACGAACTGGGACTCGCTCATCCCGGGGCTTGTAGCTATGATGATTATGTAAGTTTTTGCGAAGGCGCGGATCTTCTAATCCATGATGCGGAATATACCGATGAGGAGTACAAGCTTTATAGGGGATGGGGACACAGCAGATTCAGTGATGTCGTAAAACTCGCACATACAGCACAGGTTAAGTCTCTGGGGCTATTTCATATAAACCAGAAACGCAGCGACCACGATGTGGATGCAATGGTTGAAACCGCCTGTGATCTTCAACAAAAAATTGGCGGCGATATACCTTGCAGAGCAATAAACGCAGGCTATTTTGCCAACCTTTAAAAATATTTCCACTTCTCTTCAGAAAAGAACTATCTTCTTTTAAATACTACTCGCCGCATTAATCCATTAATCCATAAACAGATGCGGAATGCCGGGTTAAACTCTTGCGCTTGATTGAATTACACCAAGATTTCTTAGGCGGAGGAATCTGTGGCACCTATCGAGAAGACATCCTTTGCAACAGATGAGGGTACGCTTTCTTTTTATCTGAAGGAAATAAGTAAGTATCCAACCTTGACCATGGAGCAGGAAAAGGCACTTGCAGTGCGTATCAAACAGGGAGATGTCAAGGCTTTGCACCTTCTTATTCGCGCAAATCTTCGATTCGTAGTCAGTGTCGCAAGGAATTACCAAAACCAGGGAATCGGGTTGTGCGATCTTATAAATGAGGGTAATCTGGGTCTTATCAGAGCCGCTTCCAGATACGATGAAAATAAAGAAATCAAATTCATAAGTTATGCTGTCTGGTGGATACGCCAGTCGATTCTTCAGGCCATGGCTCAACAGTCGCGTCTGGTCAAACTTCCTGTCAATCGGGTAATCACCTTACATCGAATCGGCCGAACGCAGGGAAAGTTGGAACAAAAATTCCAGCGCGCTCCTACAGAATCGGAAGTGGCTAAACAGCTTGATCTTAGGGAAGATGTCGTACGGGAAACGTTAACAATCGCCAACAGTCACTCCAGTCTTGACGCACCGATCAAGACAAGTAAAGATATGACCATGATGGATACGATTCGTCATGAAGATGAGGAGTATCCGGATAGAAGCATTCTCCAGGCTTCTTTGGAAAAAATGGTATCCAACACTCTGGATAAGCTTTCCAGGCGCGAGCGAAAAATCGTGTGTCTTTATTTCGGGATCGGAGAGGATACCGCTCACACACTGGATGAAATCGGAGAGAAATATAATTTGACTCGCGAAAGAGTTAGACAGATCAAACAAAAGGCGATTGAAAAACTCAAAAGAGGTGTGCTGTGCAGTAGATTGATCGAGGAGATAAGGCAATAGAAACAACGCCGATTTGGGCGCGACCGGTTTTGTTACTTTTTCAGTGGATACATGGTATGTACTCCTCGTGACCACCCCAAAACAGGATGAAACACATATCCTGCTCCGCTTTCCAGCCGGGGAAACAAAAGCTCTATGCCTAATCCGATCGATGCAGGGTTGGTAGACAATGATATGAAAGTTCCAAGTGAATTGTGAATCCAGAATCCTTGACCGAAACTGAACCGAAACCTGGTTTTGTATTCTTTTATATACTCAAATCCTATCCCCTGAGCACCATATCTGTGTCTGGCCGTGCTTAAAATGCAGCCCAAGGTTAGCGGAGGCTCGAAACTTCTATCGGATGCGCGTTCGACAACGATATGGGAACACGACGCGACAACATTTACCACTTTCTTATGCATATATGCTGTTATACCGGAAGCGGTGAAATTTTCATCCTCGGCTGTATGCTTTAGGCCGCATCTGAACTGCTCCATTTCTATGCTCAGTCGAATGTCTTTAAAAGGATAAAGAGGCAATCCAAACGACAGAAATGCTCTTTGGTTATAATACTGATCCAGGGCATCCAGCTGGCTGAATGCACCCTTTATTGTGAATCTTCTTTTCGTATACCAAAAACCCGCTGTTACCCGCACAATATCTGTAAGAGAATGCATCTCGGCGTAATAGCTTACAACCGAAATCGCCCAGCCGACCGGCATCGAGTCGTCGCCGAAAAGAGCCGCCGCACACCAAGGCTGTCTGTTCGTGGGAGAATTCTCCCAGAATATGGTGTTTTGATTGGTCATGCCAAAACCCGGCGAAAACGGTTCATTTGCCGCAGCCGTGGTGCTCAGCAATAGCAGAAGCATTCTTGAATAGAAGGACCTCATCGCCAGAGGATGCCTTTCTCGATGATTTTTTCTGCTCTATTGTCGCTGCGAATGGTCAATACCGCGAAAAAAGGTCCTGCGGGAGCAGGTTTACCGTAGTTGTCTTTTCCGTCCCAGAGAAACCTCTGCTCGTCTATGCGTGGCCGTTCGTATCGCAATACTCCATCGAAGCTGTAGATCGCCAACTCTGCATCGTAGCCGGGTGGTAAAGAGACGCAAATCAATAACTTGTCGTTTTTGCCGTCGCCATTAGGGGTAAAAGGACTCGGTCCAATACTCATGGATGGTTTACTATTATTACGCCATTTGGGGTTTCTATTGGGCAATCCCGGTGTTGCATCATTGGACACTACCCAGTTATTTTTATCGGTACCCGGTTTAGCCGGATCGATGCGCTGCAATGAACCGCCGTCCCAGCCGGATTGTTTTCTTTGATCGTAAATGACACTGTCACAAATCAAACCGGTGGAGTGTTTAAGGTAGAGAGTATCGCGGTAATCATCCAGACTTTCCCAGTCTTCCGGCTGTAAGATATTCCCGGACAAGGGGTAACGCTCAAGAAAGGTCTCTTTGCATCGGGCAAGGACAATCTGACACGAAGGTTCGATTATTACCGATGTGACGGAGAGAGGGAATGAATCTTCGGAAGTATTTATGCTGAAGTTTTTCAGGTTTATCGGCGCTTCACAAATATTGATAAGTTCGATCCATTCGGTGAAAGAATTCTTACGAGGGGCGATCTCGGTGATGCGAAGTGAATATCGGGGGAGGATAAGATCCGAAAGATCAAGATTGCTTTCCAAATAATCCTCAGTAGCGCTGATCTTGAGTCGGGCCGAGATAATGTCGGAGGGCAGCTCGACATTCGTAAAAAACAGGCACTGATCTATTCTGTGTACATCCGAGATATTGCGCCCGTTTTGGTCAAGCAGTGAAAGGGAAAAATGGGACCGATTTGATGCATACCGATCAAATACGGCGATGCTGCATAGCGGTGTCCCCGCCCGATTCACTCCGACTTTGTGTTCGGTAATCCATCTGAGATTATCCTCGACTATGTAGCCCGGAGTCGGATCGGCGCACATTTGCCACTCCTCGTTTTGGAACAGGGTGAAGGAAGGTATTCTTGATGAGCCCTCCGGAGATTTGGCATCGGGAGTAAAAATGATCTTTTGATGAAGTGAAATTTCCTGACCTTCGTCACATAAGGCATAGAGTGAATCTTGCATAAAGCTTTCATCCCCCCTGTATAGTAACAAACCGCGGGTATCGGTTAACATCCCCAGCAGGCTGGAATGATTAACGGTACATATAACCGGTTTCCCCTTCACTGCTAAACGGTAGGCTGGGGGTGTATCCAGGTAATCCCTATCCAGTATCAGCAAAGATTGGCCGCAAGATAGGGAATCCATATCATAGACAGCTTCCTGATGCCATGGGATAGGCTCTTCCCAGGCCACGATCGAGTCGGTTGTGGTTCCGTCGGTTAAGAGAAGACTATGCAGCGAAAGAGCCGTGCAGCCCAGATTGGTGAACTCGATATATTCGAGGCAGTCGCCGCCGGGGCATTCTGATTCGCTCCCGTGGGGATTGGAAAGTATTTCGGTTAAAACTATATTTCCCGTTGCCTCAACCCATAAAAGTAGAGTAAACAGCAGATATCGGGAGAATATATTTGTAAATCGGAAAAAATGCATGGCAAAGATTCCGTAGTGATTTGATACTGGTAATAAGAGACATATATTTTCTGAGAGGCCCAAAATCTTATCGATGTTTATCCTAATATAGATGAGAGCCTTCAAGAGAGTTTAATTTTTTTAAAAGGCTGGTAAGGATTTAATGATATGTCCCTTTCTGAGGTTGTAAAGACCGCACTGGATAAGATCCAGTATATCGCGAAAACCGAGACTGTAATTGGAGAGCCCATTGTTGCAGGGAATGTGACACTCGTACCCGTTTCCAAGGTCAGTATCGGTTTTGCTGCCGGTGGCGGTGATCTTAAATCATCCAACGGAGCCGGTACAGGCGGGGGGATAAATGTCACGCCCGTGGCGTTTATCTGCATAGCTGATGGGAAAGTATCGGTTCAGCCGGTAGAGATTGCCGATCCGGGTTTTCAAAAGATACTCTCGCTTGCCCCCGATCTCATAAAGAAGGTAACGACCTGGCTGAGCAAAAGAGAACCGGGTCCGAAAAAATCAAAACACACCGAATCGACCAATTGTGAAGAGGAAGATTGAAAACATGAGTAAAAACCACTATAAGGAATTGTGGGTTTCGCCGGAAGCGGAGAAAGGGACGGGTACTTTTGAGGAACCGTATACTCTCAGACAGGCTCTTGAGCGTGTGCAGCCGGGAAACACGATTATACTAAAACATGGAACATATAAAGGCGATGTGACAGTTCAGAGTTCCGGGACAATCGACAAGCCCATTCGTATCACAACCCAGGAGAATGCGGTTGTCGAAATTAACGGAGGGTGTTGGTACTTCTATGATACATCCGATCTTATTGTATCCGGTCTTGTTTTTCGTGAGTCTCCCTCCGGTGCGGTGGCACTGATGGGAGAATGTGTGCGAAATAATTTCCATTCATTAAAATTTCAGGATTGTTGCAATCAGGACAGAGCGTCGTCTTCTTTTTTCATCGGTGGCTCCGGAGCACAGTGCAATGTGATCGAGCACTGCTTTTTTACCCGTTCGGCCGACTCGAGTTCTGTCGGAAATGATCCTGTTGCTGTTGGGATTATGATTGCCGAGGGTGATGCGGATCAGCAAAACGGATTGATCCGGGATCATGTGATCAGATACAACTGTATAGAGAATTACGACTGTGGAATCATGGTCGGGACAAGGGGAAACGGTTTAGAGCAGTTCGGCCATGTTATCGAGAATAATGTGGTTCGCAACTGTCGACTGGACGGGATCAAAGTAAACTGTGGTGATACCGAAATAAAAGGAAATACCATCAGAGATTGTGAGAATCGCGGTATCTGGATAGCAACCGGCTGTGCAAGCAGCATAGAAAATAATCGTCTGGAGCGATGCTCGACAGGTATACAGGTTCTCAGTGCGGGGCATATCATTCAAAACAACTGCATCGTTGACAGTATGAAACAATCGGTTCATGTAACCGCGATTCCAGCCGACTCAGATGTACCTAAAAGCACCATTATTATCGAACAAAACAGCTTTATTCAGCATGAAGATGAGTCCTACGGCGATTTTTTGACAACGGGTATTCTGATGGATTCTCTCAGTTCGTGTGTCATCAGAAAAAATCTGATCTCCGGTCAGAGAACCCCGTATATGTATGTGGAAAATGATCCAAAACAAACGGTTACTCTTATTCAGGATAATGGCGTGAGTGGGAAATGCGAAATCAAGGAAGGTTGCGCCCAAGCCCAGGCGGCTTTTGTCGATCCCGATCGGCGCAATTTTATCTCCGAATCCGGCTATGGCGCCCAGGGCTGGGTAGCAACGGCCGAAACAGATAAAGTGTTGTCCATACAGCCGGGAGAAGGAGAGCCGCGGGAGTTTCTTACGGAAGATGAATTGACCCAAGTGGAGAGGCTGATCACAGATGTCGATAGTGAGGAGATAATGAAGAACTCCTTTTTCAATCCGGAAGATGAGGAAAATTACGAAGAGGAGTGATTACCTGCTCAGTAATGCTGCCGTTTCAATATGGTGTGTTTGTGGGTACAAATCCAAAAGAGTAAGCTCGACGAGATGGTACCCGCATTTCTTCAGGAAAAATCCGAGATCTCTGGCCTGTGTAGATGGATTACATGAGACGTAAAGTATCTTCTTTGGTAAGATCTCTCGTATCCCCTCCCTCACAATACGAGTCAGCCCCGGGCGAGGCGGATCGACAATCAGACAGTCCGGATGCGGATAGTTTTTATACAGCTGCTTTTTAAGGAAAGCTTCCGCGGTAAGTGTAACCGCTTCAAGATGTGATAACCCGTTAGCATAAAAAGTCTTTTGAGCTTTTCGACTGAGTGCGGAGACACTCTCCACTAAAAGCCCCGATCCAAACGACGGCCCCGCGTGGGCGGCGAAAAAGCCCGCTCCACCATACATGTCGATAAAGAACTGCCCCTTACCCGCCTTATTTGTCCAGCTGCCCATCTGGTGAAGTAAAAACCGATTGCTTTGAAAGAAATCGTCACCATCAAGTTCGAAAGTTATTCCCGAAACACTCTTTTTAATTTGTGGTAAGCTAAAGCCGTCGATTATCGGGGCCGATGCTACCGTGCGGTCATCCCCCTCAATTGCCCTCACCTGTCTACAATCGGCTGAAATAGTTTCCAGTATATGAAAGCTGTTTTGCAACAGGTTGTTTAGACCGGGTGATAAAATCGGGCAGGATTTTATTTGTACTACCTGATTAGAAGAACGTTTGTAAAAACCAAGAACTCGCTTTTGTGAATCTGTTTTTATTTGGGCGCGACACCTGTATTCAAATTCCGGAGACTCAACCAGATCTATCGGAGGAAGATTTTCGATTTTTCCAATCCTTTGCATACACTCCCGAACTATCGCGCATTTTGCTTCCACCTGTGCCTTGTAGCTGAGGTGTAGCCAGTCGCAGCCGCCGCATACATCGGCGTAAGGGCAGGGAGGCTTACGCCGAGATGGTGACTCTTGCAGTAAGCTTTGTATAGTACCGACGGGTATTCCACCACGTTTGCCCGTTTGCACAACTTTAACACGGTCGCCTGGTGCAGCCTGCTCCACAAATATGACACCCTCAGCGGTATGTGCCAGGCCGTATCCGCCGAAGACAAGCTTTTCTATGTTAACGGTATAAGAATCATTCATATCATTATAAAACGGCTCAATAAGTCTGAAAATTGTTGAAGGTGCTCTAGTTTTTAAGGTGGTGTTCTTAAATTCATTCCAGATCAACGGTAATGAAATCTACTATTCCGCATCGTATGTAAAAAGGATTTATATTCTTTTGACGCGTGATGAGATTCTGCGCATCTGGTAGTTGAACAAAAGAAAGCCCGTAATCCGTCGATTCGAAAGGTTTGATATGGAGCTGAACGTTAGAGGTAAGGTCGCGATGATAGCCGCAAGCACAAAAGGACTTGGATATGGGATCGCCCGGGAGCTTGCAAAAGAAGGTGTACAAGTGGCTGTCGCAAGCCGTTCTCAGGAAAATATCAAAACCGCCGTGGAATCTTTGCGAAATGAAACCGGCGCCCGCATCGAGGGCTTTGTTTGTGATATGACCAAACGCGGATCCATAGAAGATTGGATCGGTCGGGTAATCGATACGTTTGGAACAATTGATATGGCGGTAGCCAACGCGGGCGGACCGCCTCCCGGAACATTCGATGAGATTGAAGAGAGCGGATGGGAAAATGCCTATAATCTGACCCTCATGAGTACTGTCCGTTTGATCAGAGGGGTCTTGCCTGCTATGCGGGCAAAGAAGGCGGGTTCAATCCTAACCATAACTTCATCTACTGTGAAAGAGCCGTTGGATTCTCTGTTGCTTTCAAACGTGTTTCGCTCAGGCGTAACCAGTCTGGTAAAAACGATGTCGCGCTCTTTGGCCTCCGAGGGGATTAGAATAAATAATCTTATGCCCGGAAGGTTTGACACCGACAGAGTTCAGCAACTGGATGGGTCCATAGCAAGACAAAAGGATATCAGTTACACTAATCAGAGGCATCTTATGGAACAGGCGATTCCTCTCAAACGATATGGAACAACCGAGGAGTTCGGTAAAGCGGCGTCTTTTCTGCTGTCCGACGCCGCAAGCTACATCACGGGAGCTAGCATAATCATTGACGGCGGAACGATGAAAACCGTATGGTAAGAAAGTGCATGGATACTGTCGGCGATCGGTTGTGATTGATCTTAGGATTTAGTAAAGACTCCGCACCACCATTCGTTTTCGCGGTCTTGAAACCGGAGAGAAAAACCCTTGTTTTGAGCCGAAGCGATCACCTCTTTTGATTCTTCCGTAAGTATCCCGGACCACACCAGAAATCCACCGGGCAAAAGCAACTCTCGGCATTTTTGCAGCAAAGGTTCGGAATGGGTTCGTATCATGTTCATCACTACGACATCGAAACCAGGTTTATCGACCAGGGCATCTATACTTCCAATGATAAAGGCTGCTTTACCGGATGTCGGATTGGCTTCCCTGTTTTCAGCGATATTTTCGAGACATACCGGATCGATTTCGACTCCAACCGACAGCGACGCGCCTTTGAATCCGGCCGCGAAACTCAAAACTCCCGATCCTGCTCCGATATCAAGAACACGAGAGTTCGACAGGTGTGTTTTGCTTATCAGCGCCTGTGCCGCCAGTCTTGTTGTTTCATGGTGGCCTGTACCGAATGCCATTTTGGGCTCGATTTTTATCCACAGATCATCGGATCTTTGTTTGGGTGGAAGCCATTGCGGTGAAACCCAGATAGAGTCTGTAAGACGAGCCGGCCGCATGGATTCACGCCAGCGGGCGTTCCAGTCCTGTTGCTCTATTGCGGATATATCGAAGGCGGCAATATGGATTTGGTCTCGCAGCCTTTTCAGGCAACTGTCGGCATCATCGCGAGAGTTGAAGTAGTATTTCATCAGGACTTTGGACTCGAGGTCTTGTTCTTCGGCTCCGGTCATACCCTCCTGGATGCAGATTGCGGTAGCGAAATCAATATTTTCTTCAGGTAGTTCTGTAGTCAGACACCATGATTGATTCATAAACGGAATTCCCCGGCGGTTAAAAGTCGTAAATATAATTCATTTATTCCTCATTCATTCGGAGATTGATAGGGGAAAATAAGTGTGGTGAATTTCTGAAGCATTATGCCCATATCACATAGGCGAGTTTTTTTTGGTTTGCCAGGGCCATTTTCCGGTCAACTCAACCTCCAGGGTAAAGCTGAGAAAGGTTCGTATCAGTACAATGAGACCCAGTACGCCAAGCGTCCTGAACGACAGCTTTACCGAAACGATTCGAATGATATCGGCTGCTACGAAAAACTCCAGTCCCAGCAGGATTCCCCTCCCGAGTCGTTGCCGAACACTACGAAAGACCTTCTCTCCCTCTTCTCTGTCGAACAGACGAATGACGGCATAAAAAATTCCGAAAACGGCAAATGCCATAATTATCGCCACCCCAATCGACTCAACTATACCGGCACAAATTTCGGCAATGGGTCTGATCATTTCATACATGAGTCCTCCGTCCCACTATGTACAACCATCATTTAACTCTCTTGAAGAAAACGGGATAGAAGCAAATGCTTTGCCATCTTTTCAGAATAAGAATTTTGCCTCTAATCATCATATAGGAAGCTTTGGTAAGCGTATTCGATTCGTTTATGATCACTGCTTGCCAAGTCTCGATGATCTGAACGAAGCGGTTTGCCGTCATTGTGGTGCAAAAATTGATTTTGATACTTCCAGGAGAACCAGGATGAGTTTGAATATGTTGTGAAAAACTTCAGAATGGGTTAGGCCAATGCATCCTCCATTCGTCCGCAAAAATCTTAGGGTGTCTGAAACGGCCACACAAGCAACGATTATTTCTTATCTGATTAGCCGATAGGTAAACGTGTTAGATCCACTGTTTTCGTACCGGCAAAGTTCCATGCACTCTTAAAAAAATGGATATCGACGTCCTCGTCATTATCTATTTCATCTGCCAAAAATCATATGGCTCTTCTCGATAAGGGGTTGCTTTGTAAGGGGTTAATTACTATAAACAGCATGTGATTTTTGACGACGGATGCTGGGTTATTTTTTTTTTGCTCATCCTGATTTCCCCTCGGTATATCTTTATATGTACTTAAAAGGACTGTAGGTAATACCCAAGCGAGCGGTTCTGAGTGGATGAGTTGCTCAATGCCTTAAGGCCGGAAGATTTGAAGCAATTGAGAGGAATACTCGCGGGTTTGCAAAAATACTGAATCTATTCTGCTCCAAGGCTTTGAGCAAATCGCAGCTAGAGAATCACTCAGTTTAGGTAATAGATAAAAGACAAAATGTAAGAGAGTAATTTACCGGGGATATGAAACATGAACGATGCGCTTCAAACTTATACAGACAGAATCGATGATTTTACAAGAAAAAAAGAGGCCGTCAGTCGGAGGATCAGTCGTATGGGTAATCTGAGACTGGTCTCTTTTGTGGCGGCTTTGGCAGCCCCCTTCTTCTTATACAGGCTGGCCATGCCGATCTGGGCTATTGTCGGCTTTTTTATCGGCATCTTCATATTTGTGCTGTTTGTCTTTCGCAACCACGAACTAATCGCCTGTCGAGAGAAACTGGACAAGTACATAAGGATAAACAACGACGGGTTAGCCCGACTGAAAAATACATGGCAGAACTATTCTGATCGTGGTGAAGAATATATCGATACTAATCATCCATTCACTAACGATCTTGACATTTTCGGTAGCGAGTCGGCCTTTCAATGGATCGGCTCGGTGCATTCTTTTTACGGCAGGCGTGCGCTGGCCCGTCTGCTCGGCAGTCATCCCGGCTCAATAGAGCAGATCAATCAGCGACGCGAGGCGGTAGCCGAGCTGGCCTCTCAAATCGACTGGCGCCAGACATGTGAAGCCTTGGCATTGAGCCCTGCTCTTGCAAAAGAGCCCCAAAGGGTGATTCAGTGGGCGGAGGAAAATACATATGTGCTCATAAATAGAGTGATTAACAAAATAGTGCGCTTGCTGCCGTTTGTCTCGCTGATAGCAGCAGCCTCTTTAGTTTTTTACTATGAATCACTGGCCGCCGCCGGAACGATCTATCTTGTTCATTTCCTATTGGCTATGATCATGAACCGATTCATCAGCCCGGTTCTGGAAAAGTTTGAGGAAAATGGGGGAGCGTTTCAGCCCTTTTCGAAATTGATCGGCGCCACGGAGTCGCAAACTTTTAAGAGCCCTCTTCTCCGGAAATTGACCGGGATATTCGGTTCCAAAGGAAAGACATCCGGTCCGGTTAAGGATCTGGCCTCGATTGTGTCTTCCATACAAGTAAGACACAGCCCGATGGGCCATTTTTTTGCTAACATCATCTGGTTGTGGGATTTACAAAATGTAATCAGGGCCGAAGACTGGAAACGAAAACATGGCGGCAAGCTTCGTGAATGGTTGGAGACGGAGGGTGAAATCGAAGCGCTTGCGGCTCTCTCTGTTATACATTTTGAACACCCCTCCTGGACATTTGCAAAGGTCCGGAAAGGTAGGCCTTTTATAGAGGCACAGAACCTTGGCCACCCGCTTCTTGCCGATGATACCCGGGTGACAAACGATTTTTCCCTGGACTCTGAAAACAGGGTAGCTATCATCACCGGATCCAACATGTCAGGCAAGAGTACATTCCTTCGCACGGTTGGTATCAATCTGGTTCTGGCCTATGCTGGTGCGCCTGTATGTGCTGATACAATGAGATGCTCGCTGATAAACACATACACATCCATGCGTATCGGTGACAACCTGCGCAACAATGTCTCTACTTTTTATGCCGAACTTTTACGCATAAAGCAGATTGTCGAGGCGGCAAAACGTCAAGAGCATGTACTTTTCCTTCTGGACGAGCTTTTCAGGGGCACAAATTCACAGGACCGTCACGACGGTGCGGTGGCGGTGGTCAAGGCCCTTAAGACCGAGCAAACTCTGGGGATTATATCCACCCACGATCTAAAGCTAAGTGAGCTGGCAGAGGGAAACGATTCGGGTTTTTGCAACTGTCATTTCAAGGAGTACTATAAGGATCGGGAGATACACTTCGATTACAAGCTCTACCCCGGTCCGTCAACCACGAGAAATGCGATGTTTCTGATAAAGGCAATCGGCATACCGGTGCTGGAGACGAATTAGACTAAATTCCTGAACAGGAAACCTCTACGTGCAATCATCGCACAAAAGAGTAAAGATGGTGACGATTACACACACAGCCTTTCCCGCGACAGGCGGCCGTTACCTGTACGCTCGCAAAGGCGGATCGAAATTTGCCCTAACATTCTGCTTTTGTAAGACGATCGCTTGAAACAATGGAGGGAAACGAAAAATGGTATTCGGGATAACAATGATTTGCGCGGGAATAGTGACGATTCTATACGGTTATCTATTAGCTTTCCGGCATAAATTGTCGGTGATCAAGGGGTATAATCCCAAAAGGATAAGCGATCCGACCGGATATGCACGGCATCTGGGGCTTGCGCAGTTGGTTGCGGGCATTTTGTACACGATGATTGGTTCACTGGGTTTAGTCGGTGTAGAGAGAATTTACCTGATTATACCGGCATTTATAACCAGTGTTGCTCTCATAACCTCTCTTGCATTGACCCAAAGAAAGTTTTCGGTGAAAGAGTATGAAGAGCAGCGCTGAGGCTTTGGCCGCACGCGGGTATGCGGATGAATCATTTGTAAAGACTTACCGGGGCATAAATGATATTGGGCTGATCCAACTTCTAAACAGCCCCGATCCTTGCGAGAGAAGCGCGTGCGCTTGGGTGTTGGGTAAGAGAAAAATCAAAGCTGCGATCGAGCCTCTGTGCCTCCTTCTGGAGAAGGAAAAGAAACTCTACACTAAGATAGCGGTGTGCGATGCACTTACAGCCGTCGGAGAGCCCGCTGTTGCTCACCTTATATGCCGCCTGGGCCGAGTCGGCAACAACCAGCACAGGCACCTTCCACAAAAGCCTTTCCAAAAGAAAAACTACCCATTGCCAAGGGATATCGCGGCCAGGACTCTGGCCAAAATCGGACCATCCGCTCTACCGCATCTGGAAGATGTTGTGGTGGGAAATGATAGGGTAAAGATATCCGAAGCCATAGACGCAATCGGTTGTATCGCTTGGAAAAGTAAAGTCACCTCCTCTCTGAATCCTCTGAAAGAATGCCTTCTAAGACACAAGGCAGACAGCGTTATTCACTGGAAGATAATAAGAGCCTTTCAGTCTTTTCCCGAAGATTCGGTGATCTATTATCTTCGATCGGTTGCCGCAAAATCGGACCGAAAACAACTGATCTGGGAGGCGCATCGGAGCCTGACACAGATCTTGAGCCGCAAAACGTGATTTCTTGGGAGATCGGGTGCAATCTCGATCTGGTAAGTCTTGCTTATAAAACAAAAGACAGGGTAGAAAACGCGCGTTTTATGAAAAAATCCAGCTCCGGCTGCCTGTTTCGGCAGAATTTTTGCCTCTCTAAGTGTGACTACGGCAGATGGGTAATTGCATATCGAATGCAAACAGTTTAATCGGTTCAATTCCACGAAATCGGTTGGATGATGGGAAAAGGAGACGCAAAATCGGTTTAAATCGCCTGTTTAAACAGAAAATTCCGGCAAAGGTGTTTCCGATATTATAAATTTTAAAAATGACAGTTGACATCCTTTCAAAATGACAGTACAATGAAGGTGGCCGTTCTATACGCTTAAACGAAGCTTCGGAGGCAATATGAAAAACTTACTGAACCCAAAAGCAACTTTTTCGTGTGTGTTATGTCTGGTTATTTCCTCTTTTGCCTCTCTTTCTCAGACTCTGCCCGGTCGTGCGCAAATCAAACCCGCTGTTCATACCAGCCTGCATCCGCCGGTGGTTGCGACAAGCGTTCATGTAAACGAGAAACATGCCGTTCTTCTAAAAAAACTTCACGAACACGCAAAACATTGCGGTATCGTCCAGACCTCCCAACAGCCGTTTGGAGTCGCGGATAACGAGGTTAGTCGGGCGGTAAATAAATTGAAAAGATTTGAGATGCCCGATGTCTACGATGCTTCCCAGAAGATAGAGCTTTTCTCTTCGGTGGGGGGAGGCACTCTCGAAGTTGGCGATACGGTCAGGATTTTGTGGCAGGCAAGCCCAAAGATTCACCAGGTGTTTATCGATCTTTCTTTAGACGGAGGAAAGACATGGATCGCTTTGGGACGTCAGGCGTCAAACGGGACCAGAAGGTCCTTTGCCTGGATAGTGCCTCAACTGATCCAAAAGAAGATTACAATATCTGAGCATTGCCTGATGCGTGTGCGCTCGGCCGATTTTCTACACAAGGCGACCATGTCGGATAATTTTCAGATCAAACCTCAACAGAGTGCGGCTGTTAATTAAAAAAATAATCCAGCGCGGCAGAAAAGTGCCCACGGCTGTCTGCCGCTGTTTCGGGGTTGGAAGGGAAGCGGAGTTCTTTGCGGGACTCCGTTTTTTTATTTGCGCCCCGAAGGGTGCTTCTGATTTTTAGTTTAATTAAGATCAGAGGCAGATTTAGCGATTCCATCCCTTATTCCTAAATCTTTGATTGAGTCGGGTTTAGTATCGATTCGAAGTAGATCGATAAATTATCAGACCGGCAGTTTCCAACGATAAACCTCATATGATACACATCTCTTCTAAATTGCACATTTTTCTATACAATCATTGCTGTCTTGTATTTATTTTAACTTAAACTGAGTGGTTCTGAGCAAAACGACGCGAGAGAATAACTAACTTTAGATTTAAAGCAAGTCGAAGCCATTCATCTTACTTGATAGGAGAAGAATTTTGAAGCGAATAGTTTTTGTACCTGTTATAATATCTGTTTTATTTGCCTGCGAATATATTTCACCCGAATTCATCTGTGGAATTACACAGCATATCAAGGATTATGAACATCCCACCGACCCCACCGATCCATCAGATACTTCGAATACCGATGTGCTCGACTCAACCTGTACCGGCAATAGCTGTCTGGTGATTCAGCCCGGCCCTCAAGAGGCCCAGGATTGTGCCGTGCATTATTCTTACCTGTCTAGTGGGGGAGGAAGTTGGAAGAATCATAACATGGGCCGGAATGCCGCGATTGCGGTTGGGACCTATGACGACAACACCGTTGTTCGTTCACTTATACGATTCGAAATGCCAAAAGACCTGACCTCAAATGATATTAAAAGTGCTCATATGGTTCTATATACGTTGTGCTGGCAGAGAAAAGACATGAATGTGCCTCTGCGGATCGATGTGCATAAGATGCTGAGAAGTTGGAAACAGGGTGAATTTTACAGTCCAGATTATACGGACAAGAAATTAAATGGCCCGACTACTGACGGTGCCACCGGGGTGGAAAGGTTTTGGGGACAGCAGGACGGAAGCGAAGATTGGAATACACCGCACGTGGGAATGGATGATGTTGACGCGACGTCAAAGGTGTATGCATCGGCAGAGCTTGTTTATGGGGACCAAACTCCCTGGCAATTCGATATAACCGATCTGGTAAAGGAGTGGTTGGATGATCCCAAGGGAAATCATGGGATGTTACTTCGCTCGCCTACCGATCAGGGAATCGACGGTAAGAATGTCTCCTATCCGGATATCTACAGCGGAGATAATGTAGAGCACCCGCAGTTGCGGCCAAAGGTTATTATCCAAACAAAGTAGATAGATACCAGTGCTTCTCGCAAGCTTTGCCCGGATTCGGCCCCAATGCCTTTTGAATCCGGGCTTTTTTTGTGAGCCGGGCTTCTTGGCCGGCAGCATCCATAGAGAAAAGGTCCGTTATTTGCTCAAATACACCTAACTACAAAAGGGATTTGTTTATATGAATCACGGAACGGTCAAACTGTCGGTAAGGGAATATGGAGACGGTGAGCCTGTGGTTATTGTGCACGGTCTCTTCGGCTCCAAAGACAACTGGCACACCGCCGCCCAAAGTTTAGCGTCTGATTTCAGGGTCATTATACCGGATTTACGTAACCACGGCCAATCACCCCACTGCTCTGATATGGACTACGAGAATATGGCCGCCGATCTTCAAGAGATGTTTGACTCTCAAAAAATCCAAAAAGCCCATCTGGTCGGGCATTCCATGGGTGTAAAGGTCGTGTTGAGCTTTGCGATGAAGTGGCCCGACCGAGTACAAAAGCTTGTGCTGGTGGATATGGCTCACAGGGAGTATAAGGCCCGTCACACCAAAATACTCGAGGCTCTTCAGGCGGTACCGTCGGGGCAGTTTCACAAGCGCTCGGAAGCCGATTCTGTTTTGGGAGAGAAGATATCGGATCCGCTTGTTCGTGCGTTTCTTTTAAAAAGTATGCATCGTGCGGACAACGGGACGCTTCATTGGCGGTTGAATGTCGCGGCAATCGTTGAGAATTATCCAAAGCTTGGACGCGCGATCGAAATGAAAATTCAGCCCCAACGTCAGGTCCTGCTTATCAGCGGCGGAAAATCCGACTATGTCACGGAGCGGGATGTTGAAGCGCTTGGCGGGTATTTCCCCCGACTCGAGACAAAACAATTCGCGGATGCAAGTCACTGGGTGCATTACGATGTGGGGGATGATTTTATCAGCGAGGTTAAAGCGTTTCTGATGCGAAAAGAGTGAGTAGGTCGAGTATTCACATCGGATGAATCGGAAATGTAATCGGTTGATCGGTCGATTCTCTTCATGCCCTTCACCACACTCGCCGGCTTCACGCCCGGTTTACAGGAATGATCCTGTTAAGCCGCCTATGTGATACCCTACGACGTTTTATCCCTTCTTCGAAATTAACGTAAACCATGTATGGCTTTAAATGATACCGTAAACAAGTATTCCGCACCGAAGGTAATGAAGGCCTATGCGGGGATGCAAAAATTACTACTGATGGGAAGAACCGTTTTTTTAAGACCCAACACCGGTACCCGGTGTACAAACCATCTTCTTTATTAATACTACTAAGCTAACAGAAATCTAACCAATAATCGTGTTTTTGAAGGAGTTATGTGATGCCCACCAGGTTTTCTGTTCTCTTTGTTTTGCTCTTTTCAGCCTTATCGCTCAGCGCACAGGAGCTTCTTATCAATAACGACTTTTCCGCCGGACTGGAGAGCTGGGATGCTCGTTTGGCGGGAACGGCCGAACCGGCAACTGGTGAGTGGGGGGATGGAATCTCCTTTACCGTTGAAAACGGCGGGACGAATACGTGGGATGTGCAGATGACTCAGGTCGGGGTAGCGCTCAGGCCAGGATATACCTATACTCTCAGATTCGCCGGTCTGGGAAACGACGGCGATAAGCCGGTGGTTGTAGGAATCGGAGAGGATGGGGGAGCCTACACTACATATATCGAACTGGACGGTATTCTTGTCAACGGTACGGTTTCGGAGTATGAGGTAAGCTGGGAGAATTCGGAT
>CAZPHU010000050.1:0-7458 GCA_964586285.1 uncultured Fibrobacterota bacterium
TGTTTTTTCGGATTGGAATGAAATGGATCCGATTTTTCGAAGGGGCCTGTTTAGAACGCAATTGTCAGGAAAAGGCCCGCCCCCGCGACTCCAAGTGCAATTGCGCTCGCGGTTGTGGTCTTTTCAAAAAATTGTCCATTTTCTCGATACTCTTTGCGGGACTCACTGTAAGATTTAAAATTTTCATCTTCGGTCTTGTCTTCACGATACTTACTGTAGTTATGTTCAAGTTGCAAATAGGAATATACACCGGCCCCGGCACTGATCGCCGCGAGAGCCCCCAGACCAACACGGGTGATGATTAAACCCTTTCTTCTCGGTTTCTTTTCTTTTACGCGTTTATCTATCTCGATATCCGGCACGGATACTTCATCTGAAGGACTTCCGGCAAGATCGAGTTTTTCGTCCTGCTTATCTTCTTTGGTTTCGACTTGCGGATGTTTCATATTCAAAGGCTCCCCGTCGTAGATATCTATCAGTGAATCACCGAGGGTTACGCCTGTAGTACCGTTTTCTCCGTATGTCAGCTGGTGTAGGAGAAGAGTGCTTGATTTATGCTTAAGTTTTAAAGCATAGGTGCTATAGCTTATATCGACGTTCTTCATGGTTACATGTGCATTCTCTGACGGAGCATATATACCATTCCAGTCGAAAGGCTGGGGCATCTTTCGATCTTCAATATCCGTGTTACGAGTTTTTGATGATGTGAAAATTATCGGCTCGGTTTGAGTTCCGTTACACACAAGAGAACCATGAACAATAATTCCGGTGTATTGATTGAAACGAATGATAGAGCCGGGGGCGAAAGTTAGAGTTTCACCGCTCTTTACGACTATATCTTCGGTGACAAGGTATTCAGTTTTCTCATAAAAACCGTCCTGTTCACCCGAAAGGATTATTTCGGCTCTGAGCGTACACACAATCAATGCAATGCACACAAGTACTGAAGATGCGTGATTTCTGATGAATCCCCCAGAGTTTTCCATAGGCAACAAAGATCCAATCATTTGTGAGAGACAGACATTTTTATTATTCTTTTATTTCTTTCTTACTTTCTTCACATGCTTTGACCGCTTGTGTGCAGTGTTCGGTATAGGTGTTGAGTACCGAAACCATATCTCTTTTTTCCTCTTCCGGCATTCGTTCGTATTCTCGCTGGAATTCCCGGGCATCTTTGCAAATCTCGGTCATAGTGCGACACTCAGGAGTATCGACATCCGAGTAAGTTGTAACCGCCCTGGGGGCACATCCGCAAAAAAACACCCCGGCGACTATAAAGAAACGACTAAAAAAAGCTGAAAATCCAGTATTCATTATAAGAACTTTCTTTAAAATGTGATTTTTATCGAGCGTGTATGCGCCTTTTTTTATTTTTCGGTTATAAATACTCCCAACCGGCTACATTTGATAGTAGATTATAAATATTAATAGCGGTAAAGATATCTTACCTATAAAATACACAACGGTAAAGGGATGCATTCCAGTTACCGGGGCGAAGGGACCAAAAATGAGGAGAAAATACTCACTGACAGCAGCTTTGTGTGCTATTTTTCTGTACACCTGTGTTATGCTATATGCCCAGGATATGTACCTGGAACTTGAAGAAGGTGTAGAAATAGTATTGTATGAGGATTTTTCATGGGCTTATCGTTCGGGTGATGGGCCTGAGCGAAAGGAGATAAGCTACATTGAGCTTGAGGACGGCAGGGAGCTTGCCGTCGCACCCGATCATACCTGGGGGTATCGTCAGGAAGGCAAAGAGGGGAGTCTGGGTAAGCTTGAGCAGATGGAATCTTTATATGCGATAGGTGTAGCCCGCCGCCACGACTATCAGGAAGCTACCGCATCGGCGCGCAAGGAAGCCGACCGTCGCCTTGCGCTTCAGATCCTTCCACTTGCACAGAATTCATCACTGGAGTACGAGGATGTATTCGACTGCCTACAAAATGACCCGGGTAACGTCCAGTATCACGATGAAAAAAAAGACGGCTGGCAGGTGACTGTAAGAATCACTCTGGACGGTTCGGCACTTTCGGAGGTTCTGGGGTGTTTGAAAGCCAGGTAACCCTATGAGGTAACCTCCTCTTTTTTAGACTGCATTTTCTTATGTAATCTTTCCACCTGAAGCGCAAACGCTTCAATTCGCGCTTCCAGAACCTGTGGAAGTGGATTTCCGTCCATTTCGACCGACAGAAAAGGCAGACAGAACATGTCTTCCGAATGCCCTTTGGGGCTCCGATCGCCGGTAAGCTCTATCTTTCGCTCCATAGTGGACTCCACAGCCATAACGGCCTCGGTTACCCGCGTTGGCATGCAGGCAAAGGGACCTATGGATATTGCGCCGTGTATGCTGTGCATTATATCCTTGAAGTAGTTGCCGGCAAAAAGAATGACCTCTCCGGTGAAACGTCGGTCGAAAAACTTCCCCCCGTACTCCATTATCGTCTTCATGTCGATCATTTCAAACTCATATAGCCGCGATTTGGCCAGTATCCTTTTAATTTTTTTCTCGTAATATCTCTGCATGACCTGCTTCACGCTGAATTCAGCATGTCCTCTGAGTGAGAATTTCGACTCATAGATACCTTCCTTGACATTGTAATCACAGTATGAAAGCCACTCAAGGACATGAGCCTGCCTAACGATAATATCGCGGCGTGCAAGGCGCTCACGAAGGTCACGGGATGAGAAGCAGTCGCGTCTGACAAAGATCTCACCCATCAGGGAAACTTTCTTTGCATCCTCGATGGGGAATCGTCTGGGAATCCGAGCCAGTTTTTGGGCGACATCCTCCAGTAATGCATACAGATTCTTTGCTTTTTCTTCGGAGAAACAGGTTATAATACGATTGAGCTGCTCGTTAAACAGATGCTCAGCTTTTTTCGGCTCTTCTGCCAGCACCGCCAGTGAATTGCGGATATCGGTCATCACATCGGCGATAATAAACCCTTTAAGCATCTTGAATGCATCGGTGGGGGAGAGTCCGGCGTATCCGTTCTCGTTTGTCAAAGTCAGCAGAGCAACGTTTTGGATCTGCTTTTTATCAATCAACTTGCGAAGGAACACGTTGTATTGCGTAAAGCGGCAGTTTCCGCCGCAGGTCGGCATGAAATACGCACAAAGCTCGTCGTCGGATTTGCGGTGTTTAAGATACTTCATCAGACCGCCTGTTACCAGCTGCAACGGCAGACACTCCTTACAGGACGAGTTGGCGCGCCCAAGCTTCAATGCTTCAAAATCATAAACCGGAACCGAGCTGGCCCTTATACCTATGCCTCTGAAAGATGCCGCCACCAGCTCACTGGTAACCCGCCCCATCGACGGAAACAGCACATGTACTTTTGGATCGTAAAGCGTGTGAGTGGTATTCTGAGAACTGATAAGAACCGGTTTGTCTTTTTTATAATCGATGCGAGACTGCAGGAATGGTTTTCTCTTCACCGGCTCCCGGGGAATTTTCCTCCATTTGGCTACAATGTCCAAAAAAGCTTCTATGCGAGTGTTTACTCCCGCATCGGCGGTGTGGCTGTCAAGCTCAAGCGTAAGTGAGGGTTTGTCCTCCATGATATCCCGAAAATAGCCCACCAGAAAAGAATCGGGGCCGCAGCTGAAATTTGTGATCCAGGCCGCGAAGAGTCGAGGATGTTTGAAAACAAAATGAGCGGTTTTCATCAGATTCTGACCGATTGCCCAGTTCATATCCTTGTCACAGGTTTCGTTTTCGTACGGAAGCAGATCCCATGGGATCACTAATTCACCCCTGGTGGCAAACTTGGCGGGAATACCCATGTTTGCTTCCGATGCGAAAGCGTTGTACGGACGACCGAACAGTACAATGGCAGTTGTGTCATTATCCTTTTCAAGAGTTTCAAGCACCTCTTTACCCAGCTGTTTGAGAGATGAAAAGAAAGCGCGCAGTTGTTCAACCCCGGCTTTGTATGCACGCTGTGAAACTATACTGTCTACACCAAGCATCCTGCCGAGTTCGGTAAAAGCTTTTTGTTGCGTGTCCCAACCCTGAGCGAAATCGAAACTCGGCCTGAGTAACTTTATGCTTTTCATCAATCCCTTAAACGCGCAGGGTACGTAGTAGGGTTCACTTTGCAGCAACATGCAGGTGGTCTGATGTTCTCTTCGACGGTTTACGCTGTTTTCGACATACAGTTCCAAAATCTTGGGAAGGAAAATCGCATGCGGCTTCTTTTTCAGAAGGTTGGCAAAACAGCCGTGAGCAATTTCCCCCGGAAAACAAAGCGATGTCCGTGTTTTCTTCAACCCCTGCGCATCTACATCATCGCTAAGAACAACCTTATAGCCGCAATCGGCGAAAAATTTCGACCAGAGCGGAAGAAGCATGTTCGTTAGGTATGATCGGGGAATACCAATCGTCTTTGCGTTTTGCGGCACGGGGGTAAAGAACGTATCGAACAACAGATTCTGCCGTCTTCTGACAAAGTCGAACTGCTGAGGATCGTGCCGTACGTGGTGTACCTGGTTGTAATATTTGTTACAGGCGCCCCCAAACGGAAAAGTTTTACCGTTAATTTTAATTATTGCGATTTGGCAGTTGCGATCACATTTCTCCTTACCGCCGGCGCAACGAAATGATTTCCCATATTCGATTTCGCGATCGGCCAGGACGGTTAAATCAAACTCAGCCTTCGCCGTATGCTCTAATTCGATTCGCTGTTTTACTTCCAGCGCAACTCCGAATGCGCCCATCAGGCCCGGATGAGGCGGAACGACAATCTCCTTTTCCAGAAGATTTGCCATCGCAAGCGGCACGGCTTTGTTGTAACATACGCCGCCCTGCATAAACACCCTTGTTCCCGTGCCGCGCTGACCCTTGACCCGATTCACGTAGTTCATGCATATGGAGTATACCAGTCCCGCGACGATATCATCCCGGTCGATTCCCTCATGAATGGCTGTTTTTATGTCGGAGCTGATAAACGCGGCGCATTGATCGTTAAAATTAGGCGGGTTCTTTCCTCTAAGAGCTACTTTTTCGATGTCCCGATAACCTATACCAAGGCTTTCTTTTGCGGATTCTTCCAGAAACGATCCTGTACCGGCGCTGCATGCCTCATTCATGGCATAATCGGAAGGAACTCCATTTGTCAAATGCGTATATTTTGCATCCTGACCGCCTATTTCGAAGATTGTATCTACCTGTTTGTCGAAATGAGCCGCGGCGGTCGCATGGGCGATAATTTCATTGATCACGCTGTCGGTTTGGGCATGAAGTCCCGCTATCTGACGTCCGGAGCCGGTCGTACCAAGACCTGCGATTTTAATCGGAACATCGATTTGAGAGGCAAGTTGACGATAGCATTCCCTGGAAGCCTGTACGGGGTTTCCGTTGGTTCGTCCATAGACCGATGCCAAAAGGGCGTTGTCTTTGGTTCTGATAACAACGGCTTTAGTTGTAGTAGATCCGACATCCAGACCCACGATGCATTCATCACCCGCCTTTGCCTTCTCCTCACTGAGAGTCTCGAATCTCACCAGATCATGAGCATCGGCGATCGGAGGCAGAAAATCGAAAGAGCTTTTCTCTTTTATGAAGAGTTTCTGCGGATCTCTGTCCCATACAATTTCGTTTTCCAGGGCATGAATGGCCGCGCCGATCGCCTCGAAAGCATCGGCGTGCTCGGGTATGTAGAGTGAACCGAGCTTCTTTTGAAGCAGGGAGGCTATCACGCGGTTGCGTGTAACGCTTCCAACGGCAATTATGTTGCTGAGATCGCTTTTTGCAAGCAGATCAAGTACTTTATCGGAAATCATCGAGCACAACCCGGCCGTCACTTCTCCGATTGGCACTCCTATGTTAAGCGCATGTGTACAGTCGCTTTTACAGAAAACCGAACAGCGTCCCGACACCCGGTGAGCATCACTGTTTTCCGCCAGATCCACCGCCTGGTCAATCGAAATATTCATCCGGCCGATCTGCTGGAGGAAAAATTCACCTGTACCGGAAGCACACTTATTGCCCGACTCAACGGTTGCGATCGAACCGTCATCGTTGAGCTGATACACCATGAAATTTTCGGCTCCCAGGCTGGCCAGGGCACTGAATCCTTTGATGTCGTGTTGTTCGGAAAGAAAACGAAGAGCCAACTCGGTTGCTTCGGGCTCGGTAATGGAGGGACCGTTTACGATTGTGCGGAACTTCCGGCCGGTTAACGTGAGGAAATCGGTTTGGCCGATATCATCCAGCACCTGCTTGAAAACCGATCGCGGATTACTTTCATGGCTGCGAACGATTTTTTTCTCTACCGATATGCTTTTGCCGTCCTTGCATAAGACGACTGCTTTTATGTTTTCGGCACCAAGACAAATACCAGCCGCACGAAGTTGATCGGGCACGTGCAATCTCCTTTGTTTAATAATAGCCTAACGGCTTCTCCGGGTTAAACCGGGTGAAGCGATTCCGAACCGCAAGTACAGCCGCGCATAGTATCCGCAAAAAGTGCAGCGGGAATTCTCAAACACAAACGGTATGCACTGTGCGCCTTGATGCGCCTTTGTCGTGCCGTTTCAGAAGTAAAATACCAGATACTGCATGGAAAAGGGTAATCGAATCCACCGTCTGATCACCCTTATCGCCGCTGTGTTTTCTGTTTTACTGATTCTTGCTCTTTGATTCTACGGCTTTTGCGAAATTGGCGGATGCATGCTGTAATCCTCTTTAGTCCACCAGTTCGTCTTCATTGAAAAAGAAGGCAACCTCGGTCTGGGCGGTTTCCACAGCGTCTGAGCCGTGACAGACGTTTCGGTTGACAGCGGTTCCATACTTGTTGCGAATGGTTCCTTCCGCAGCTTTTGCCGGATCGGTTGCGCCCATGACTTTGCGCCAGCGCTCAATGGCATCCTCGGCCTCCAGTGCCAGTACCATTATTTTGCCCGAGGACATGAATGAGGTCAGATCTTCGAAAAACGGCTTTTCCGTATGTACGGCATAGAATTCTCCGGCCTGCTCGGCGGTGAGTTTAAGTACCTTTATACCGGCAATGGAGAAATCGTTTTGAAGAATCATATCAATAATTTTACCGGCCAGTTTTCTTTCGTAAGCATCGGGTTTGATGATCGCAAGCGTTCGTTGCATTCCGAAATGTCCCTTTCTTTCTTAAAGATTCCGTGTACCAGTACGAAGTCGAATGGAAGAAGAAAATAGTTGAGCAGATTGATATCGGCAAGGTCGGTGGGCAAAAAAACGTTCAAAAACGTCTGTTCAGAAGATAATCTTTTGTGTGGAATTGTTTATTTTCAGTTACACGGTCTATAAAACAGGAGCATTTATGAAATTAAGATCTTATCTCGGCTTGATACCGGCGCTGATTGCTGTATGTGCGTTTGGCCAACAATCCGACACTACTACATCAAAACCTGCCGAAACGCCAAAGTTAGAGGCGACTCAGGAAAAATCCTCTGTGAATAAAAAAGCGGCAGCCTCGC
>CAZPHU010000050.1:7558-16577 GCA_964586285.1 uncultured Fibrobacterota bacterium
TCGCCGGAAGCGGCGGCTTCGCAGGAAGCGGCGGCCGAGAGAGAGACTGAAATCGCACAGGCGCCGGATACCTCCGCGCAGGACGGGCAAGCCGAGGCCGCAACCGGACGCGTTGTCATCAGAAGCGAACCATCTGGCGCGGTACTGGAGATCGACGGCAAAAGGGTTGGGGTTACTCCTCAGACGGTAGAGCTTACTCCGGAGAAACACACTATCGTTATCAAGAAGGTCGGATACTTTCTTAAAAAGGCGACCATTCTTGTCGCGGCCGGAGAAACTCAGGAGGTAACATTCGATCTGATACAGCCCGCCGGAATCGCGGTATTCAGCGATCCCAGTGGTGCATCGGTGAGCATTGATGGTGGCCTTGTGGGTGAGACTCCCTTTACTACCAATAAATTACGCCCCGGCAATTACGAAATAGAGTTGGAGCATGCGGGATATCATCAGTATACCAAAAATGTATCTTTAACCGGCGGTCAAACGGATACCCTGGATATCAGCATGAAACCGATCGAAGAGCAAGAGGCCGTGCAAGAAGAGGACACCACTGCTGCAAAAAAGCCTGAGGAGCCGACGGAGGATCAGCTGGATCGCAATTCTTTGCTGAACAAAATTGCCGTGGGGCTGTTTCTCGCATTCAGTGTCGTTATACTTGTTGTTGAATTAGCGGGAGATGATTAATTCTTGAAAAAAGAGTCGGCGACCGGATTTTTTTTCCGGTCGTGTTTGCTTATAATTACTCTGCTTTTTTTAAGCAGTTATGCCGAAACCGTTCGAGTCCCGTCGGGTTCGTATACCATGGGTGGCGGCAGTGGGGAAGATGAGAAACCGGCACATTCGGTTTCCATCAAATCGTTCCAAATGGATAAGCACGAAGTAACCTGGAAAGAATATCAGGAATGTGTGTCGTCGGGCAAGTGTAGCAAGGCGCATCACGAGAGCGGGAAATGTCTGATGTGGACGTCGGGCGGGCCTAAGAAGGTAAAAGTTCCTCAGAAGTACCGTTCCGCCGGCCAACCTGTCGTTTGCGTGAATTGGCATCAGGCTAAAGCATACTGCAGGTGGAAAGGAATGCGCCTTCCTACGGAGGCGGAGTGGGAGTACGCGGCCCTTGCGCAAACAAACCGAACCTACTCCTGGGGCGATTCGCCTCCCTCCCCAAAAACAAACGCACAGTCAACGGAGCGCAAACCCCGCAAGGTCGGCAGCACACCTCCAAATGCATGGGGTTTGTATGATATGACCGGGAATGTATGGGAATGGACCGCCGATCGATATGGCAGCGACTATTATACGGAATCTCCCTCTTCCGATCCCCGGGGGCCGTCGGTCGGACGCTACAGGGTCATTCGCGGCGGAGGGTGGTATAGCGGTGAGGAACAACTCAGAATAAAGAATCGCCAATGGATGGCACCCGAATATGGAGAGGTGAGTCTGGGGTTTAGATGCGTAAAATAGCTTACATGATTGGATTGCTGTTTCTTTGCGGCTATGGAACTGTTTGGGCCCAAAACGACCGGGCCGTTGTTGATAAAGACGGAAGAAACATTCAACTGGATGGTTTTTTGCTCGAATGGAACGAGGAAGAAAACCGCCGACTCTCACCTGAATCACCGGTGCGCTGGGATGCGATGAATACTCCGGAAGGTTTCGCAGGCTATGTCCAATACCCATACTCACCGGACAGTTGCGGGATCAGAACTTTTCTTTTGAGACAAGCAAATACCGGTAATTTGATCGCACGTTTAACGGTAAAGGTGCCCGATCCTCAGCAGGATATGTACAGTGTTAATCTGGATACCGATAAAGATTCCCTGATTGCAGCGGAATGGCTTGTCCCCTGGAGCAAAATCAATCCGGACACGTCCGGGATTTACACTCTTACATTGGTTATGGATTCCGGTTGTGACGGAATATCGGGCTCGGTTCGGATACAAGGCAAAACGGGCCTGTTTAATGAGCTGCAGCCCGATGAAACTCCCTCATCTTCGCGGTTGATTTTTCAGGGCGTGCTAATTGCAGTATTGCTTGCCGCTTATCTGTTGGTCAGAGCGCGGGCGAACAAGTTGAAGAAAAAACAGGGTTAAATCTTAGGAGACGCCCGAAAGTACAATGATGTAATCACGGTACCTTTGGGCGTCAAATCAGGCAAACTCCTCAAACGGTATCGCTTCATCGATAAGCATGATCGGAATGTCCTGTCTGATTGGGTAAAGAAATTTTTTGTCTTCACGCACCAAACCCGCATCGATTTTTTCTTTGACGACCTCGCCTCCGCGATTGGTTAAGGTGCCTTTCTCTATCCGCTCATTGATTTTGTTGATGACATCACCTTCCACGTATTCGATATCCTGTTTCGTTTCAGGACAACAGAGAATATTAAGCAGTTCCTTATCGATCATTTTTGCATCTCCCAGTCTGGTAAAGTTGATAGCTAAGTATACATTCTATCATTGGATAAGAGCAATACTTCGCCCAGCATAGATCGCGAAACGAATGAGGCGATATGTATATTTTCCTAAGCCCGGCAAAGATGGAGAATCAAGGATCGAGGATCAAAGAAATAGAAAAAAACACTTGGAATTACTGTGAAAAAAGCTTGCTTTTGTCGAATATAGACTCTAATCGATCTTAGAATGATTTTGTCGGGATTGGCCGTGAACTTTTGAACGTGACCGGTAAAGTGCAATTTGCGGCCTTTATAATTTTCGATTTGTTTGCTTTGGACTGTCGGCAAACTGAAGCCGGCGATAAATAATGTCGATCAGTTTTGTTTTGGGACGGTTTTCCCTTCAGCCTTAATGATAGTGCAGCGAGGATAAGTGAGACTAGCGGAGCCACTTCTATTTACCGATTACCTTAAAAAAGTACCCTCTTCCTTTATCTTCGAGCACCTTCTCGGCGACCGCGGGCCGAAGCGAAGGATCGTGTCGCCCTCTTTACTGGAGGAGCTTAAAGAGTCGTTCTGTGAAAAAGAGCGGCTGCAAAAGCGATTCGAGGAACTTAGTGACGATGCCAAAATATTGTGCGCCCGGGCCTACCTGTTTGGTCACAGGGGAGTGGAAGCACCCGAGTCGCGGTTTCTTCAAGACGAGCTTGTGCGCTCTTTTCTGGTTTATGTCGCTCAGGATGACAAGGAAAACAGTTATCTTGTGGGCTTTGACGATCTTGCTCAGAGCCTTCTGCCGCTCTTTATACCCGTTCTATTCAAAGAAACAAAAGAGATTTCAAGCTCTTCGCATCCAGCAGTTCCGTATCAATGCCTAAACGACTGCATTGTTTTTATGTCGCTTGCCGCACGTAAACAGGTTAAATTGACTCAACACGGCAAACTTGTCAGGAGTTCGGTTCTTACCCTTCAAAAACTGCTTCAGGGCATCTCGCCCGCAACCACTCCGGATCGAAACGAAAAGAGCCGCAAATTGATCCTGAATCTGCTTTTGGCATATCTGCTCCACGAATCCCTTGTCGTGCATGAAGGGAAACTGCTGGTGCCCGATTTTGACAGACTTTGGCTCTGGATGAATAAAAACATGTCGGAGCGGCTGCGCGGTTTTTTCGAATTTGCCCTTCAGGAATCAGGAAACTGGCGATATGAGATCTTCGACTACACGGCCCGCGAGTATGGGGAAAAATGGTTTGGGATGCATGATTTCGATGAAGATAAAGACACCGCCGAGCAGCTCTTCAGAGTACTTCACTACTTTGGCTATCTTGAGGCGGGAAAGTCGGCGAAAGGCAATCACCTGGTGTGGCGCAGAAATCCATCCTGGTCGCTTTCGGAAACAGAGGAAAAACAGATAGCCGTATCGGTTATAATCATGCCCGATTTCTCGGCTGTTCTTCCGCCGGAGGCTACTCCTGGGGTATTATTTACTTTCTCCTCGTTTGGTGTCTTCACCGTTTTCGATCAGGTATATAAAGGAAGCATCGATAAGGAGGTACTCAATAACTCACTCAGCAGAGGAGTCGATCCGCAAGAGATACTCGAATGCCTAACCTCCTGGCATGCGCCGGAAAATGTTTTGGTGACCGTGCGGGAATGGATTCGAGAATTTTCGCGCCTTTTTATTACCGACCGAACACTGATTATATCAAACGACACAAATACCACAAAACAGCTTCACGCCTACGAGCCTCTGCGCAACTATATCGAGCCCATTCAATCAGACGCGGTTTTTACGGTAAAACCGGGAGCAGAACGAAAGGTCCGTGAAATCCTGGAGTTCATTGGTTTTGATACCCGTTATTCACAACAGAGAGAAAAAAAGACGGAAAGTAGCCGTGAAGAAAAAAGTCGGGAGTATTCTCTTTTTCCGGTGTTTGAACCGGAAAAGCCCACGGAGCAAAACATTCGCCCGATGAGTGTGGGTAAGTACAGCACCGATCTTAAAGCCCTGGAACTCAATGAGCTTTTCCATGTGATCGATTATGCGATCCTTATGGGATACCAGCTTCGTTTCGAGTATGAGGGCAGCTCGTATATACCTCGGGGGGAGTATACAGTCGTACCCAGGAACCTTCACAAGGGAATGGATCCCGCCGTGGATGCCCGTCAGGTGGGTACCGAAAAGGAAAAACGTTTTGATGTCCGCAAAATTCAACGTATCGGAGTTCATCCAGTATGAGCCACTGTAATTTCGTTCACCTGCACAATCATACCGAATTCAGCTTCCTTGACGGTGCTATTCGTATCAAGGACATGGTCAAGAAGGCTGTGCAATGGAACATGCCCGCTCTGGCCATAACCGACCACGGGGGGTTGTTCGGGGCCATCGAATTTTATGATACCTGCATGAAAGAGGGTATCCGGCCGGTGCTTGGGTTTGAAGCGTATGTCGCCCCCCGCTCCCGGTTCGAAAAGACATCCAGCAAAGATGAAAGAAACTACAGTCACCTGATTCTTCTGGCCCGCAACCAGGAGGGGTGGCGAAATCTGATGAAACTCAGCTCGGCGGGGTATCTGGAAGGTTTCTACTATAAGCCGCGTATCGACATGGATATCCTTCGCGAAAACTCCGCCGGCATAATAGCATCATCGGCCTGTGTCGCGGGCGCCATTCCCCAGAAGCTTCTTCAGGGGGATCGGGAGGGGGCAAAGGCTCTTGCCCAGCAATATTTGAGCATGTTTGGTGAGGGAAACTTCTATTTCGAGCTTCAGAGCCACGGAATGGACGACGAGATTATCGCGTTCGATGAGCTGATAAAGCTTGGTAAAGAGATGGGCATTCCCTTTATAGTCACAAACGATGCCCACTACCTTCATAAAGAGGACGCCGAAAGCCACGAGGTCCTTCTCTGCCTTCAGACCGGTAATACCTTATCTAATCCTAACCGGTTTCGTTTCTCGACAGACGAGTTGTATTTCAAATCACCCGAGGAGATGGCGGCTCTATTTCCCGATCTTCCCGAGGCTATGACAAATACGGTGGATATCGCCGAGCGTTGCAGCGTCAAAGTGCACGAAAAGCCTCTGCTGCCCGTGCCCGAGATTCCCAACGAATACAAAGACGCGACCGACTATCTCAAGGGACTGGCTCAGCAGGGGCTGGAGAGAAAATACGATGATATCACCCCCGAGATTCAAAAGAGGCTCGATTATGAGCTGGATATCATAATTTCCATGGGATTTGTGGGCTACTTTCTTATCGTACGCGATTTTGTAATCGAGGCCGATCGGCAGGGGGTAGCGCGCGGCTGCAGGGGCTCGGCGGCGGGAAGTCTGGTGGCTTACTGTATAGATATAACCAATGTGGATCCGATCAAGTTCGATCTTATATTCGAGCGATTCCTTAATCCTGAGCGTATATCAATGCCCGATGCCGATATCGATTTCGCCGATAACGACCGTTATCGCATTATCGAGTATGTGGTCAAAAAGTACGGACGTGAGGCGGTCTGTCAGATAATCAATTTCGGTCGCATGAAAGCCAAGATGATCGTCAAGGATGTTGCGCGGGCGATGGAAATACCTATCCCGGAGGCTAACAAGCTCTCCTCTCTGGTAAACGAGAAGACGCTTGAAAAATCGATAGAGGCAAATGGTGAGCTTAAACAGGCGATCGAAAACAACCCCAGGTATCAGCTTCTGGTAAAGCACGCCAGGGCTCTGGAGGGGCTTGCCAGGCAGCCGGGAATGCATGCGGGGGGAGTGATAATCGCTCCGGGCAATGTGGTCAACTGGTCGCCGCTTTTCAAGCAATCAAACGGCACCGATATTGTGATGACGCAATTCGACATGAAAGTGGTCGAGTCAGTCGGACTGATCAAGATGGATTTTCTGGGGCTTCGTACCCTTACCGTACTTCAGGAAACCTGCCGGCTGATCGACAAATATCACGGCAAAACAATCGATATCTGGGAGGATATACCCGAGGGAGACACTAAGACCTACGAGCTTTTCGGCAAGGGAGAAACCACTAACGTCTTTCAGTTTGAATCTCAGGGGATGCAGGACTATTTGCGCAAGCTCAAACCGACCTGTATCGAAGACATTATCGCCATGGCGGCGCTTTATCGCCCCGGTCCGATGAACAATATCGACAGCTTCATCCGGCGAAAGCACGGCAAGGAGGAGATCAGCTATCCTCACCCGATGTTAAAGGAGGTCCTGGACGTAACCTACGGCATTATCGTCTACCAGGAGCAGGTGATGCGTATAGCGCAGATGATGGGCGGGTTTTCTCTGGGTCAGGCGGATATGCTTCGCAAGGCCATGGGGAAAAAGATGCTGGACAAGATGAAGGAGATGGAGGTCAAGTTCCTGGAAGGGGCCGAGAAGAAGGGTATCGACCAGAAAGTTGCCAAAGAGGTTTATGCCTTGATGGCCAAGTTTGCCGAGTACGGCTTCAATAAGGCACATGCCACGGTCTATGCGCACGTATCGTATCAGGCCGCCTATCTCAAGTCGCATTACACCCTGGAGTATATGACCGCGGCGCTTACATCGTGGATTGGAAAAAAAGACGACTTTCTGACCACTAAAAATGAAGCCGAGCGTATGAATATCAAGGTGCTTCCTCCGGACGTCAACCGAAGCGAGATTAATTGCAGTATCGATGAAGGCAACATTCGTCTGGGACTTGGAGTGATCGCCAACGTCGGAAAAGCGGCCGAGGCGATCATGGATGCGCGTGCAGATAAGGGAAGATTTGAAAGCATCTTTGACATGTGCCGAAAAGTGGATCTCAAACGGCTGAACAAGAAAAGCCTGGAATGTCTGATTGCCGCCGGGGCTCTGGATTCGCTTCCGGGAACTCGTGCGCAGCTAAGCGGGGCGATCGAGCAGGCAATCGAGTATGGAAACAGTTTCCAGAAAGACGCTCGCAGCGGGCAAACCGATTTGTTTAACCTGGGTGGGGGCGATGAGCAGGAGAGTGTTATCAACATACCCGAGCCCCAGCTGGCCGAGGTCAATCCATGGCCCTATAATGAGCTTCTGGCCCGCGAAAAAGAGGTGCTTAACTTCTATGTAAGCGGTCATCCGCTTGACAACTATCGTGATGAGATCCTCGGGTTCGCATCACTGCATCTTTCCGAGGCCAACATGGGCAAGGTCAAACAGGATGCATCCGTGACCGTAGGAGGGATCATTACATCGCTTCGCACCCACATACAGCGTGACGGTCGTCCGATGGCTTTTATGGAGCTTGAGGATTTGCAGGGCAATATAGAGCTGATCGCTTTTGGTGATGCTTACGAGACCTACAAAAATCTTCTGGCGACCGACTCGATGGTTTTGGTACGCGGATCGGTGATGAGGGAAGAAAACCGCCAGCCCAAGCTTCGTGTCGAAAAGGTCATGTCGCTTGCGGAAACCCGTGAAAATCTGACCCGCAGCGTGCACATAAAGGTACGCACGCAGGGGCTTGAAGAGGAGTTTGTCAAGGAGATATTCTCCCGATGCGCGGAGAACAAGGGTGAGTGTCGATTGATCATTCACATGCACACGCAGGAAGCAAACGAGTATAAGGTAAAAGCAAAAAATATCATGCTGAGTCCCGCAAAGGAAGTAATCGAGGCTCTGAGAAAACAGTTGGGGAAGGAGAATGTGTGGCTGAGCAAAACCGCAGCATAGTCGGGTTGATTTATTCGTTTTTTATTCTATTGTGGGTCGGTGTTACCGTACCCATTTGTGCCATGACGGTTGTTGTTACAAGTTTTTTTAATCGCACCCTGGCGCGCAAGGTTGGAAGATTCTGGTGTAAGGGGTTCGTGAAATTAGCGGGGCTTCGTATCGAGACCGAAAACATGGATCGAATTTCCGCCGATAAACGCTACGTTTTCATCGTCAATCACGCCAGTCATCTGGATATTCCGATAATCATGTCTATATTCCCTTTCCATGTCAGTTTCATCGCCAAAAAGGAGCTGTTTCAGATCCCCTTTTTCGGGTGGGGGATAGCGGCGATGGGACAGGTCTCGGTGGACCGCAGTAACGCCCGAAATGCACGTAAATCAATCACAAAAGCGGTAGAGATGTTGAAGCGAGAGGATATCTCTTTGATTCTTTTTCCCGAGGGGACGCGCAGTCCGGACGGCAAAGTCAAGGATTTCAAGCAGGCGGCATTCGCGCTGGCGCTTGAATCGGGGGCAACGGTTGTTCCACTTTATCTCCAGGGTTCCCACTATGCTCTACCCAAGAAGAAGCTTCTGGTCAGGCCGGGTAAAGTGGTCTTGCATGTTGGTGATATTCTTGAGCCGCAGGATGTGAGTGGGTTTGATAAGAGAAGTCTATCGGATCATATGCACAAACAGATTGTCACGATGCAGGAAAGCGCGGGGTGATAAAACCGTCGCGTTAAGCATCATACGCGAATAGTATCCCGACATTATTTGTACCTTATAGACACGGGCTCATGCATACTCGAATTAGTCCGCTATTACTGCACCACGAACGTGCAAACGTTTTTGTCCTGCTATTTTCTCACGGTATTCAGTGGTAATGCACAAGGAGTACCATTATGCGTCCCCCGTTCACAACGATGCGAGCCGGAGAAAAAACTTGCCAAGCCGG
>CAZPHU010000050.1:16677-18959 GCA_964586285.1 uncultured Fibrobacterota bacterium
TTATGCGTCCCCCGTTCACAACGATGCGAGCCGGAGAAAAAACTTGCCAAGCCGGGGAAAAAACTTGCCAAGCCGGAGAAAAAACTTGCCAAGCCGGAGAAAAAACTTGCTAAGCCGGAGAAAAAACTTGGCGAGCCGGGTAGGGAAGATGCAAAGCCGAGGTACTTTTTTCAACAAGCCGGGGCATATTTTACCAAAGCCGGGCGTTTTTTTTGAGAAGCCGGGAAAAAAGAAAAAAAGCCGGAGAAAAACAAAAAATTTGTGTTTCCCCGGCTTGCTTACATCGTTTTTTGACCGGCTTTCGGTCATTTTTTCCCGGCCTGAGTTTCTACTCCGCGGGTTTTAGTGCCCTAACTACGCCTGCTTACATGCTGCGAGCCGGTAGTTAAGATCGGTTCTCCTCTTCTTTGGTGCTCTCGGCATCCAAAATGGTTGTGGAAGGAGAGGGCGTCGCATCATCACTGCTTTTGTTTTCATCTTCATCGGTGGCTTTAGCGGGCATCTTTCCGATCTGACGGTAATAATTGTTGAAATATTGCGGATATATTACTGCGTCGTGTCTGAATGCCCACTGTCCGGCCATGTATATTTCATCCATTGCATTTTTGATATATGTATAAGCCCTATTGATTATGTCGTTTATTTCCGCGTATTTTTTGGGATCCACATCCCTGCGAATTAACAGATCCTGCAATTCCATATGTAATTCCCACGCCTCTTTTACCAGATTAAGGTCAACATTGTGTCGTTTCAGAATCTCGCTCTTCTTCGATCCAATGATGTTGAGTGAGAGTAAATCACCTATTAAATCAGCGTTACCCTTTCCTTCTTTTACTTTTTCAACAGCAGCAACGGCATGAGGATCATTACGCAGTGCCCATAAGAAGCCTGCAATCAGCTCCTGCCTGACAAACTGTCCTCGAGGCTTTCTTTTGAGCCACAGTTTGGCGGCATGCTCGGCATTGCTGATAAAAGCATCCAGAAGGGCGAGTGCATAAATTAAGGCGCCTACACCTTTGGACAAAACATCGATAAACTTTTGTTCCAGACCATTTGCAACAAGGACTTTGCTGTCCCTCATAGCGATTTTTCTGACACGGGCAACTTCCATACTGGCCTCATCCGGCGGCATATTGCAGGCGACGACATCCTTCTTTGGAATTGCTTTTAAGGCAGGTAACAGGTCTTTGTAGTCCTGTTCGTAAGTGGAATCAAGCTTAATCGAAACGGCGGAGGCTGAATTGTCGGAAACAGATTCTTTAGACGCAGGCTCATTAGACATAGTACATTTCCTTTTCTAAGGATGGATTGTTTTGTGATTGTACTTACATATAGACCCGGACAAGACACTCGTTTCCCCGGAAGAAAGAGGGGGAAGAAACTTAAAAAGGTTAGAAGACCTCCTTTTTTAGAAGGTTGAAAGATGTGAACGTTTTTTTGTGAAGTCAAAAACTAAATTAAGTTATTGATGCTGTGGGGGGCAAGTACTTTGTTAAAAATTTTGCACCGATGGAATGGACATCTGTATGCCTCAATCGTGGAGAATAGGGCAGGGTGATTTCCCGTAATCGTCGTGATTTATCAAGAACGGCCAAATGCTCGGAAACCCGCCCGCAACCTCCGTTGTTTTCACTCCGGCCTCCCAGCTCGTATCCCGAAACCCGGATAAATGACGGGGCAGGTACGTCATATAATCACCACAACTGTAATAATGTATCCATCGGAACCGATGTCTGAGGGTATATATTATTTTGTATGAAACCGCGAAACAGATACTTCTTTGGAGAAATAATCATGATATGCAGAGCTTTTTCATTCTCGTTCATTATTGTACCTGTAATACTGTTGTCCCTAATAAACGCAAATTGCGGCAGGGAAGACCCCTTATCTGTTCAGAAAAAAGCTGTGCAGGAGATTCTTGCCGCCAACGGGTTGGAGGAAAGTCATCAGGTTGAAAATGTAATCGGCAGATATGGTGAAAAGATTATCACACTCATATTGACTGAAATTGGTATAAAAAAATTACCAGGTGCATCACTCGTTAAACTTCCACATCTGCAAGCCATAAATGCTGCCCGCAATAATCTGACGGAGATTCCGAAGGAAATCGGGCATCTCAGCAACTTAAGTAGTTTGTATCTGGCGGAAAATGAACTCGAATCTCTTCCACCGGAGATCGGCAATCTGACAAAACTGCGGGAAGTTACACTCAATAACAACAGGCTCAAGACTATACCGGGAAGCATTTATCAGTGGGAGAATATAGAAGAGCTGAACTTGAC
>CAZPHU010000050.1:19059-26948 GCA_964586285.1 uncultured Fibrobacterota bacterium
TATTACACCTTTTATCTTGTACATCTCTGTTCTGCTATTCTCTCTGTTTAGCTGCATAAGAAAATGTTCACAGTCGAAATAAGAGGGAACATTAGTGGTCTTGAGCGTTCTTTCGAAAAAAGTTTTCCAGTCCACCGGCTTCTCGCCACCATGTATGCTTGCGTAGCCCAGAATCTTTTCGGGCTGCAGTTCAGGTAATGTGTATCCACCATAACTTACATCCGAGCTGATCAAATGATTGATTGACTCAACAAACTTACAGGTCTGGTCCCAGACAAGGTTGTTTTTGCGCCGAATCTCCTTGGAGTAAGATTCGCATAACTTAATTATCTCATACACCGAAATCGCCAGACCTATAGGACCTGCGAATTTGGAGGCCGCATTGAAAAAACGGGAAAATAAAAAGCCTTTCTTGAATACAAACTCCGCAGCCTCCTTGCCCAATGTGCTGCCGACATTAATACATCTGATTCTGTGCATCGTCTTAAACATCGCTTCCGCCGCTTTCAACCCGCTGGACGCCATGGAGTAGCTTTGAAGTACAACCGTGGGATAATTTTCTTCTTCCCATGCCTGCTCGAGGCTTTCCTGCCCTTTCATCAACGAAAACAGAAAGCTTGCAGACCCCAGGAATCCTTCCGCGATATTAACCTTGCCGCTATTCACAATATCGCAAATGAACGAAATGGAGTTCTTTGTCAGGTTTATCGATGCCAGGGTAATATCCCGTTTGTCCTCCCAGGTTAGATTTTTCTTATTCCTGTATTTACCTAAAACCAATATGGAATCAACGATTCCCAGAGTCGAGGACATTATACCGATGTGACGTTTAAGATCGTAATCGCCGCTTACATTATTATTAACTCTTGTTGCGGTATCCGCCAGATTGGAAATCAGGTCTTTATGGCGAATCTGATATCTTCTTTCACCGGGACTTTTCTGAGACGAGGTGGTTTTTATAGTTGACGGCGTAGTGATACCGCCGGCTCGCTTGACTGTGGCCAGAGAGGCGCGCAACTGAATCAATGACAGCATGATTTTTTCTTCAATGTCATCGTAACTGTCAATAATATCCTGAAAAGTATCAAAAACCAGATGAAAAAAACGGGCAACTTGCAACTGGTCGGATTCAAACAACGCCATAAGGACTTTTGTGCTGCTGCCGTCACCAAGTATTTTAAGTGTCTGCTTTAATCTGCCCTTATCCTCGTCGGAAAGAGACTTCTTTCCGAGAAACTCACTGATTTTTGCTGAATATGATTCAATCTCCTCATCAGAGAGAAACGGCATTCCCATCTTGAGCTGAAGGGGAGAAACCTGCGCCTGAAGAAATTTCAGATCGTTGTCTTCCAACGTAAAGGATAAATCCAACAGAAACGGGAGCAAAAATTTTCTGTAAAAACGCAATCTACAATCACGACTGGAATGTATGCCTATTGCTGAAAGAGATTCACATATCACTTTTGAAACAGCATGCTCGGTATACCAGTCCATGCAGGGGATGGAACTCAATCCCTTCTTTTCAATCCGCTCAATCTGCCCCAAAAATTCGGGATTCAAAAAAACTCTCTCGATACATCCTGCTGTGTGATCACAGCTTTTATGATACAGTGCGGTTACATGCTCTTTTTGCGCATCGCCAATTATGTTTGAGTATGTGTTTTGCACATTGTTTTTGAAATGAATGAGAAAATAGATGTAATTTTGTATCTTTTCCTGCCACTCATTCATTTGGTTGTTTTTTCCAATGCTGCCCCGATTAATGATAAGAAAATTGATAAGGCAATCAAAGAGGTTGCTTACTTTCTCCTCATGTGAAATCAGGGAGTGCAAGGATGCGGATTCCTTTTCCATATCAGAAACATAACCGGCCAGCTCGTTGAAAAAATAGGTAAGATTACCTGGGATGACGATGTTGCCGTTAAAGGGAATCGGACACCTGGTCCCCACCGCACCCTTAAAATCGATTACGTTGTCTTTGAGATTCTCATCCGTAAGAATCATATCGAATGCATCTTCGTGCCACGTAGATTCGGGCGGATCCAGTATGAGCCTTATAATGCGATTGGGCATCATATCAACTTTCTTGACGGTAACTCTCACCAACCTCTTAGGCCATGCTATTTTCTCCTTAATCAGGGTATCCTTATGTCTCAGAATATTCATTATGGGAAGAACGGTAAAGAAATATTCTATATCCGGTTCAAATATACACGGGCGTAAATATCTATAAAACAACGGCGGCTCGGAAAAGTAACCCGTTTTTGATAGAACCGAAGTGTTTCTCAGCGTCACACTATCTATGACATGGCCTTTGAGGAAAAATTTATACATTTCGAAATAATAGGTGTAATCGACATCAACGTAACGAATCGTGCCGCTGTCGTCGGTGAATAAAAGCGCGGTTTTTTGCCACTGCGAATCGCATTTTCTCCAACAAAAGACCGGCTGATGTGTCAAAACATCCTGCTTTATGTTCCCATCCTTGATATACTGTGTGTAGAGTCTTACATCGACCTTCGGAATTGTAGTGGCCCAGGCAGCATCTCCGGTTGGATGTCCAGTCTTGTCTACCCTATAAAAGCCGTTTTTCCCTTGGTTGAAGTATAGCTTTTCCCCGTCGTCCGGGTGGCCGATAAAGCCCCTGCCTACATAGATGCTCTTATTTACAGAAAGTGTGGAATCATTCATATTGTCTGTGATACCTTTGCTGAAATTGTACAAACGGATCGTTTCGGGTTCGGCTCGGTTCAGGCGATTTTATCATCGGGATGACGATGTTGTCTGCCGTTGATTTCGATAGGAAAACCCTTAATGCCTATATTGATGTCGGGTGTCACGGGAAGAAGCATACCGAATTCATCCCCCCTTTTTATCGTTCCCTTGTATACAACTTTATCGGTTTTCGGAATGGTGACCAGTACTTCGGTTTCCTCATCAAGCTCCAGAACCCTTCTTTCAGTTTCCACTTCCTCATCTTCAACCTCGATCTCTGCGATTTCATCTTCCTCATCATCGGTCTCACAACTTCTTCTGTCCGCTTCGACTTCCTTTATATATTTGTCGAATTGATCATCCGTTAAACCGTCGCCGGAGAAAACTTCTAGATCCTCAAGCGCCGAGAAGTCGCTGTCGTCCCCGAGAAAAACCGTTATGCTGAAAGGCATCCACGGGTACCGATACCGCATCCCTCCCGTGTACTTGAATGCCTTGCCGCCTTTTTCCTCGATCTTTTCATCTCCGCCGGTGCTGTCCCACACGGGGATGGTCAGTTTTGTACCGCTTTTAAGAAGAGCGGGGTTGTCGCCGATCTTCTCCTTGTTCAGTGTATACAGATACTTCCATGTGCAGAGACCGAATTTTAGGGCGATCGCGCCAAGATTTTCGCCGTCTTTAACCGTGTATTTCTTCTCTCCGTCAACATCCTCAAGCTCATGCAGTGCCGACGGAACTCTCCTCGAAACGGCGGAAAGATACTGAAGATGCGCCCGATAGACCTCATCATCATAGGGGCCTGTTTCTTTCAGATCATACCCCAGGAGCCCAAGACCCTTTCGCAGGTTGGCGACATTGATCCTGTGATCCTCGCCGTCGAACCTGTCGGGGTGATCGTCCTGGCATTGCAGCTTGCCGTCGTCCATACCGTAAAGCAGCATGAACCGGGTCGGCATCTGGTTAGGGTCGTTTTTCGGATCGGGCTCTTTTGAGTGGACAAACTCTTCGGCCAACTCTGTTAACTCTCCATAATCGAGATGTGAGGCGAAAAACCTCGCCGCCTCGAAGTTCTCTTCGGATTCCACCGCTTTTAAAATCTCCACGAAATCGGCAATTGTCAGCTTCACCTTTTCTTTCTTCTCTCGAGCCTCACCTCGTCCCTTCTCCAAAGCTTCGGCGATAACCTGGATCTGCAACTTTATCGTCTCAGGTGCCAGGTATTTGTTCATCTCTACGAAAGCCGCCTGCAGCTCGACAGGGAAGGTCTCCGTGCCCTCAACCGGGGAAACTTCACCGGCTTTCAGTGCCTCGGCCGCCGCGGCCGTTTTTGCACTCGGGCTGCTTGCGCCGCCACCCCCGCCTCCGCCGCCGGAGCCGATCATCACCGTAGGACAGCCCATCAGTATGGATGAGGGCGGACCGACGCATACGCACATATCGGTCTGGCGGGCCGCGGGCATCTTGCCGATAAGCACCGTGGGACAGCCCAGGGTTATTGGGCCGCCGACATGGGGGATGGGAGGGGTTCCCGGAGTTACCATGGGACACACGTGCATATCGCCCATGCGCGCGGCGGGCATCTTACCTATCAAGACAGTCGGGCACCCCGGCCCGGAAATGAAACCCCCGTGAGCGGTCGTGTCCATCACGCGTGCGGCCAACATATGCTTCTCCTGAGTGAAAAGGTCTGTAACGATGCGCTGTATGTCAAAAATCCTGTGCTCATATCAGCTCTGTCAAAAAACATGAAGACATTTGTGTAGTGGTTCGCACAGCAACGCATATACAAACAGATCAACAGATTTTCCAATCATATCGAGCTAATCCGCTGAACTAATGTTTCTTTTTCTTTATTAGATACAAAATATGTATAATGCTCACCACTGTGACCGTGATATGCATCACATTGGGGAAAAAATTTTTCGAGTAATTTTTCTTTCGGCACCGTTTTGTGTTATCTTCACGGGCAATGCTTTCACACAAAAGGCGAATTTATGCGCGCAGGTTTGGATAATCCTGGGGAATATTTTGAATCTTGTATCCGGGCTTATATGCTCGGAATGGAACTAAATTTCGGCAGGTACGTTTAGTGAGGGCTCATCATTGAAAAAAGGGGAAATCGGATTGAGTGTTTCGAAGAAAAGATACGCAATATAAAAAAATAGCGGCTCGATAATGGCGGATCGAAATAAGATGTTTTGGGCTTCTCTACCGGCACAGCCCATGCTGCTGTTTATGTGTTAATGATGAATTTTGCTTAAACCGGCTTGGGCTGACTTATTTTTTGTTACAGCCGAATACAAAAAGAAAAGGAGGCTTGCGCCTCCCTTTCTCCTCAGGTTTACACCTGATACCCCATCATCATCACACACATCTACCACTTCTAATGGCATAACACATCTCTCATCGCTTATATATAGCAGCAAGTGGTGTGCCAAAACTAAAATCAGGACCGGTTCAGGGGGTGTAAAATGCCTCTAATGGTCTTTTTGAGTACTTTGGGGAGTTTTGGTACAAGCTTGTAAGTACATGAAAAATAAGGCAATAAATGCAATGCTTATATTTTTCGGTCACGTTTTTTCAATCAAACCGAATTCCAGATGTTGGGGAGTGTTTCGAAGGTGTTTAAGGGTGTTTGTGTGGGGGGAAATAGGTAAAGGATCGGTAAAAAATACCGATATGGCGTAAAATATGCTTCTTGCGTTGTGGGGCCAAGCCGATGGACCGATGTTTTAGACCGATCGAAAGGGGCCAATGCCGTTTCATTTAGCTTGATTCGTGAGAAACGCACCCCTTCCAAACCTTCTCCAGCTTTGCGGGAAGGTTTTAACGCGTTGTCAATCTTAGTGTTAGCTCCTCCCATCTTACCAAGGGGGAGGCTTTAACGCGTTGTTAACCTTAGTGTTAGCTCCTCCCCCTTACCAAGGGGGAGGCTGGGAGGGGGTGCCTTACTCCATCGCGAATATATCGAAAAGGCGGGATTATGTATTTTTCTTTATTTCCGCCGGGGGGTTTCCAAGGTGCAAAAGGGCCTTTTTCCATCCGAAGAATACCGAATACTGGATTCTCTGAAACCTTTTCTAAACTATACGCCCGACAGTCGCTATCCCGGTGGTATAGGGGATGATGCTGTTGTACGTAATGGTATGTCGGGAGAAAGAACGGTCCTGACTGCCGATGTTTCCGTAGAGGAGGTCCACTTCTCTCGTCGATATATGTCTCTTGATGAAATCGGCTACAGAGCCATGGTGGGCAACATAAGTGACTGCGCGGCCATGGGTGCGGTTCCCGACGGGGCACTGGTTCAGCTCGTGTTTCCAGGCGGTGTATCCGACATAGGCAAGCATATTAAAGAGGTGTATCGGGGCTTTTATCGGGCGTGCAGCCGGTGGGGTTTTCCCATAATAGGCGGAGATCTTTCGAGCGGTCCACAGTGGGTTTTGGCGATTACCCTTCTGGGCAGAATCGCTCCGAACGAGGGTATTTTGTTTCGCAAGGGAGTTAGGGCCGGAGATTTTATCTGGGTCAGCGGAAATCCGGGCGGAAGCAGGGCAGGTCTGGAAGTTTTGCAAAGATGGGGGCGGGAGGCGAAAAAGACAATATATGACGAGCTGATTTCGGCGCATATCCAACCCGCCGCTCGTGTCGAACTTGGGCGAATGCTTGCAAAGGATAAGCGCGTTCATGCGGCGATAGATATATCGGACGGAGTGGCCAAGGAGTGCCGAACTCTTGCTTACGACAACCATACAGGTATAGAATTGAGTCTTACAGAGGAGTTTCCAACCCCTCAGATGAGACTTGCGGCCCGGGAGTTGGGAGCCGACTGGTATCGATGGGTACTTGAGGGGGGGGAGGATTATGAGTTGTTGTTTGCTGCCGATCCGAGCTTCGATCCGGCTGATTTGGAAATCCCCCATCGCACACCTTTGTTCCGAATCGGGCGGTGTTTTGGTTCAAGCCCGGAGCTTGTGGTACGGGGCGCTCGCGGAGAGATGCTTGATTTGGGCGGTTACGGATGGGATCATTTTAATGGTATGGATGCTTGAATTATAATGAATTATCTTGTGATGTAGTTTGTTTATGGTATCATTGAATAAGGGCTTTATCGCGAATAAACAGTCAATCGATCGCTTGAGGCGAAACTAAGGCATGCAGAAACGAAGAAAAAAACTGGGTGAAATACTGGTTGCACAGGGCTTAATTACCAATGAGCAGCTCATGCGTGGTCTGCAGGAGCATAAAAGCAGCAACATGAGTCTGGGGAGTGTGCTGATAAAGCTTGGTTATATATCGGAGGAGGATCTCAGCAGTGTTCTGGGAAAGCAGATCGAGCTGGATCAGCGCAAGCGTCTTGGGGAGATTCTTGTCGATCAGGGGCTTATTTCACCTCAGCAGCTTCAACACGGCCTGGATGAACAAAAGCGCTCGCGGGAGCAGTTAGGACGGTGCCTTGTCGGGCTGGGATATATATCGGAAAGTAAGCTTATCGATGTTCTGGGCGCTCAGCTGGATATTCAACATGTAGTGCTGGACAGTTTTTCATTCAGTCCCAAGCTTTTGAATAGACTTCCCGAGGAGATGGCGCGAAAGTACAGGGTCATACCGCTTTTCGAAAAAAGCGGTATCGTAACCGTGGCGATGGCGGATCCGACGAATTTACGAACTATCGACCACCTGAAGTTCAAGATGGGGTGTGAAATCGAGCCGGTGATCGCATCCGAACGAAGCATCCTCAACGCGATCGATCAGAACTATTCAAACAGGATAGAGAAGATCACCAATCTGCTCAGCAGCGCCGAGAGCGCGGAGTTGGAAGTAGTACATGAGCAGGATGAAATCGAGGAAGGGTCCGGGATAAGCGACGATGACGGTGCTCAGGTTATAAAGATAGTGAACCTGATTGTAACCCAGGCAGTAAACGAGCTGGCATCCGATATACATATCGAGCCGATGGAGCGCGCGGTGAGACTCAGATATCGCGTGGACGGGGAGTTGGTTGAACGAAACCGAATTCCCTTACAGCTTAGTCCTCAGATTGTATCCAGGTTAAAAATAATGGCGGGTATGGACATCGCCGAGAAGAGAAAACCCCACTGCGGTCAATTTCAGATCAGACATTAAAGCCGCGCAATAGAACTTCGTACTCCCACTTTACCCACGATGAGCACGGC